>CANGUS010000206.1 GCA_947457085.1 Bacteroidota bacterium | reverse complement strand
GGTTGATGATGGGGAGCCAAGTGGAAGTGCAGGTAAGCCAATTTTAGGACAAATTCAAAGTTTTCAATTAACCAATACGATGGTTATTGTTGTACGTTATTTTGGGGGTGTATTATTAGGAGTACCTGGTTTGATAAATGCCTACAAAATAACAGCTCAATTGGCTTTACAACAAAATGAAATTATTCAGAAAAATATTGAGATTAGCTATTTAATTAAATTTGATTATACCCAAATGAATGAAGTAATGCGTATATTGAAACAATACGATTGCACGATATTAAAGCAAGATATGATGTTATTTTGTGAAATATGCTTTGCTGTAACACTGTCAAATCAAGAAATAGTCATTGAAAAAATAAACCAATTAAGAACTATTGAAATAGAAAAATTAACTAAATAATTTACAAAAAGAAACAAAGTTGTCTAGTTTGAAATCAACTAAATGATGTGGCATTTCTACTTTCGTAGTTGTTTCAACTAAAACAGTAGTGGCTCCAATTCGTTTGCCAAAATCTAGATCTGATAAATTATTCCCCACCATTATAGAATTTGAAAAATCGATTTGAGGGAAGTCAATTTTTGCCTGTAAAGCCATCCCAATATTGGGTTTTCTATTGACAGAATCCGTTATTTCTGGGGCAAAATAAAATGCATCAATATTGGCATGATGCCTATTGAGTTCGTTATTTAAATATGTGTGAATAGAATGTAGATCGCTAACTGTCATTAACTCTTTTCCAATACCTCGTTGATTAGTAACGACAATTATTCTGTTAAATATTTTGTTGAGTAAATGAAAGTTTTCAAGCACACCATCATACCAAATAAACTCATCAACATTTTTGATGTAGTCATTTTCTTTTTCAATATTCAATACACCATCTCTGTCTAAAAATAAAGTAGTGTTTTGGTCGATATATTTTTTAAAATATTCTATCATTTTTTATTTTTTTTACTTACTGGAGTAGATGTAGCTATTTCTAATTTCTCGATTCCAACATTCATAATCATTTTTCCAAATTGAACATCGGCTCTGTTATTATCTTTCAATGTTTTTATAGTGCCAACTTCTTTACTTTTAAGCATTCTAACCAATGAACCAATTTCTATTTTAGATTTTATTTGAAGAATTCGTTGTTCTTTAAATGCTTGTGTTTTTTCAAACTCTTCTTGTTCTTTCTTCTTAGCTTGTTCATATCCTGCCAGTTTAATAAACTTCTGAATAATAGGTTTTTTGTCTTTTGAGTTTGACCATTCTTGTGTTAATTGATGTAATTTTTTTCCATAGTCTATTAATTTTTGGCGATCTTCTTTTTGCTCTTTGCTTTGTTCTAGGGTTACTTCTAATTTGTCATTCAATTGTTGAAATTCTCTCTTTTCTGCAGTGGTTTTACCCATTTGTTTTTGTAAATCACGTTTAATTTTTGCTAAAATATTTTTCTCTAATTGCAATTGAGAAAGAAGTTTGTCCATTTGCAATTTTTCTTTTGACAATTTTTGTTTGGCTTCTTCAATTATTTCAATAGGCAAGCCAATTTTTTGTGCAACTTCAAAAGTAAATGAACTTCCTGGTTCTCCAATATGTAACTGATACAATGGTTTTAATGTTTTGCTATTAAATAGCATACATGCATTAAAGATTCCTTCGTTGTGATTGGCTAATAATTTAAGATTAGTAAAATGAGTGGTTACTACACCATGTGCTTTTGTTTCATTCATCTTATTTAAAATCACTTCAGCCATTGCCCCTCCCATGTCTGGATCAGAACCTGTTCCAAATTCATCAATTAAAAACAATGTTTTTTCATTGGTGTGTTTTAAGAAATAATTCATTTTTTGCAAACGAGAACTATAGGTACTTAAACCATCTTCAATGCTTTGATTATCTCCTATATCTCCAAACAAACTTTGTTTAATACACATTTCACTTTTTGCTGCTACTGGGATAAGTAACCCACATTGAAACATTATTTGCAATAATCCAATTGTTTTCAATGTTATTGATTTACCGCCTGCATTGGGACCACTGATTACCATAATTCTTGCATCTTCTATAAATGAACAATTTATAGGAATCGTTGCTTGTTTTTTTTCATTCTGTTGTAAAAACAATACTGGGTGAAATGCGTTGTATAAAATAGTTTGATTTTTATTTTTAGAAATAATAGGTTTTGTAGCTTTTAATAACTGGCCCAATTTTGCTTTTGCCTTCACAAAATCTAATTCTACCATTATTTCATAATAATCTTTTATGATATGTTGAAAAGGTTTAATTATAGTCGTTAATTCCTTCAGAATTCGATAAATTTCTTTCCGTTCACCATCTTCTAATTCCATTCGTTCATTGTTCAGCTCAACAACATTTTGAGGTTCAATAAAGGAGATGCTTCCTGTTGAGGATTGACTTAAAATAATCCCTTTTACTTCTCTTTTATATTCTGCTAATACACCTAAAACCCTACGACCATTTACATAACTTTCTTCAAAATCGGCTAGTTGCCCCGCTTTTTTTAATCTTTGAATATGATTTCGATAAATTCTATCCGATTTAGATCGATTTTCTTGTAATTCTTTTCTAATACTAAATAATAGAGGTGATGCATCATCCTTCACAATAGCATCTTTGTCAATTATTTCATCTATAAATTGAATCACTATTTTATCAATCTCAAGATGAGAAAGTTTATTCACTAAAAAAGGATACACATACAATTTGTCAGAAAAATATTGAATTAGCTCATTGCTAAACTTAATTAAATTTCTAATTTGATGAAATTGTAAAGCAGTTAAAACTGTATTGTCGATAGTTAATAAATGAAGTTCTTTGTCAATTTCCGGATAAGAATTTGGGATAAAAGAATCATTTTTTAATAAGGACATTAAAACTTCATTTGTTTCTGCCAATTCTTTTTCAATATGAAAAAGGGATGTTTTTGGTTTTAAAATAAACGCTTTTTCTTTTGCATTTTTACCAAAACAAAATTCTGCTACTTTTTCTACTATGTAGTTAAAATCTAATTGTTCTGGTAAATTACTCGGAAAAATATTCATGTTTACTTTTAATGCTCCACAGGTTTCAAAGGTATATTATATTTTACTTCTTCTAGAAATAAACCACATCCTTCTGCGCTAAAATCAGCCTTAGTGCAATCTTTAGAATCTATAATAGATTGAAAATCTTGAATAGAAATTTTTTTTCGACCAACCTGTAAAAGTGTTGCCACAATGGCTCTAACCATCCCTCTTAAAAAACGATTAGATTGAATATGAAAGGTTAGGGAATTTTTCTCATTTTCCCAATAAGCCAACTCAATAGTGCAGTAATAATTGTTTACATCTGTATTTCTTTTTGAAAAACTGGTAAAGTCAAATTTTCCTATTAATAGTTGGGCTGCTTCGTTCATTAATTCTACATCAATTGGGAAAGGGAAAAAATATGCAGTTTCTTTTAAGAAGGGATTTTTTTCTTGAATTACATGATAGCTATATTTTCTTCCAGTTGCATCAAATCGAGAGTGGTTGTTCGGCTCAACAATATATATATTCTTAATCACTAAATCCTTATGAACAATTGCGTTCATACTATATATAGTTTTAGTAGTTATTCTTTTTTCAGTATCAAAATGTAAGAAATTTTGATAAGCATGTACACCTGCATCTGTTCTGCTAGAGGTAGTTGTTTGTATTTCTTTCTTTAAAACGAGTGATAAAGCTCGATTAATTTCACCTTGTATTGTGAGTTGCTTGTCTTGAATTTGAAATCCGTTAAATGAAGTTCCTAAATAGGCTACTTCAATAAAATATCGCGCCATTTCAATTATTTTTGCTTTGCTGAAGTTGCAACAATATTGTCTTTTTCAAT
>CANGUS010000205.1 GCA_947457085.1 Bacteroidota bacterium | reverse complement strand
CCAGCCAACAATTTGTCGAATAAATCCTTCTAATGAATTAAGTGGAATATTTTTTGCAGCGCCTACACGTATTGCCGCATCAATAATTTGCTGTGGTGTTAGAAGGCCAATGTTTAACATGGGTGATAAAACCGAATGGTATAAAACAGATTCTTTTTGAACAATAGCATCTTCGTAAACACCAAATTTTTCAAAACGCTCTGCTAAAAAATTGTCAAGCCATTTTTGGGCATCCTCAAAATTGATAGCAAACAAATGATCTTTATAAATGGCACCATAATTGTTTGGAAAATTTTTTTGAACATACGCCTCTGCTTCCTCCTCATAAGCATTTGAGGCACTAGCAGGAAGCTTTGGTACGATTTCTTTTTTTGGAAACTTAGCGCGGTTTTCTGCATCAAAAGTCCATTTGCCGCCTACTGGTTTACCATCCGGCGTTAGTAGTAGGTTACGCTGCTTTCTTTGGGCCGTATAAAAATCGGTTTGAAAATATTTTTTTTTGGTATCAAAATAATTTTGTGTGCCAGAAAGCGTATTTAAAAAACTGGGGCTTTCCATTACTTGCAACTTTATATGATTAGAAGCACAGGCCCTTTTTATTCGCCTCATCAATAAATAATCGACAGGATCTATCATTGAAATATCTGCGCATTTTTGTTTGGCTAAATGAGCAATGAGTAGTCTGCAATCGTGGAGCGCATGCGTACTTTCGATGTATTCGACCTGGAAACCGTTTTGTAAAAGATACTTTTCATAGGCTTTCATAGACGCCCTATGAAGCACAAGCTTTTCTTTATGAAAAAGATATTGTGTAAAAAACAGATGCTCCTCTACTAAATAGTGCAGCATGTTTTTATCTAGCAGTGCAGCATTATTAAATAGCTGATGCGGAAAAATGATGGCGGCTTGCATAGACATACCTATTTAACAAGCCAGTAGAGATAATGTTGAAAGGTGGGCTAACTATTTGTCTTTAAAAACCAGTACAAATCTAATTTTCACGAGATCGTCTGCTTTTACAAAGAGTAAACTAGGTCTTTTAACATTATAGGATTCGAGAAGCACAGGGAATTCACCTTCATACAACCATTGGTTGTTATCTTTTCTAGCCCTAACTACAAATTGAACTTCTTTGGTAACACCGTGAAATTGTAATTTTCCTGTGGCAAGTATGTCGGCGCCATTGTATTTAATGCTCGTGCTACTAAACGTAATATTAGGAATCGTTAGCGCATCTAATACTTCAATCATATGACTATCTCTACTTGATAAGCCACTATTAAAACTACTCACTTTTGCGAGCACAGAAATTTGTTCTAATTTATCGCCGTTCCATTTACTTGCTACGTTTACCTGCTTGCTGGTTCCATCCCAAGCATGCAATTTATGTTTCATCGTGTATGTAATACTAGAGCTCGTTACATCGTACGTAGGTGCATGAAAAAATACAGACATTAATAGGTTTAAAATAATATAGTGTAGCATCATTTAAAATTTAATAACAACAAGCGCTGTTGCCAAACTGGCAAAACTTACATACGCAGCTGCGCGGTGATAAGGTTTTAAAGAAACATTGTCTTCGATTTGTGAGCCAAGTATATTGGTTGCAATCATACCCGAAAGGTGTAATACAGCAAGCCATTTATGCAAACGAATAGAGGTGATTTTTTTATCCCTGCTAAACGCCGAAGGTGGGGCAAAAAGGCCGTTTAAAGCAGTAAATCCATAAGTTAGGTTTACGGCCATACCCATGTTTTCATGGAGCTCTTTTACTTTGTAATCACCTTTATACAATTGACCTCCAATAATGCCCTGTGCAAGCATACCACCAATTGTTACAAATCCGCCAATTTGGTGGAGCTTCAACATGGTCCTTCTAATTTTGAGGTCTTTTTGTCGATTTGCAACTAGGTCATTACCGCTATACCTATTTTTTAATAAGCCACCCGTACCCCACAAAACACGCTGGGTAAATAGCATTTTTGCAGGGGGTTGAATTAAACTCGAGTCTACTTTGTTATCACTGATTAGTTGTTGTAACAATGAATCGGATTGAGCTGCAATAGGTTGTACGCAAAATAAACAACCCACCAAAAAACCTAATAAATACGTTTTATTAAATTGGATACGCTTATACATACTTAAAAGTTATGATTTGAAAACGGCTTGTTTATTCAATTTACGCATAATCATTGAAAGCGTCATCATCCATACCCATATCACCTAAGTTAATCATGCTTCCCATCATGTCATTGAATTCAATTTTACCATCAATCATTTTTTTACTGATGATAGAATAAGATGAAAGGCCGTGTAAAACAAATTCCATTAGTAATGCAGATTGCTTTTCGCCGGCTTGCGGAAAATGTTTTTTTACAATCCCAAATAAACCATCCACTTTATAGAGTTCGATTATTTTATCCTCGTCTTTCATGTCTAAAAACAAATCCAGGTGATTACCAGCATCAAACCATTTTGCAATGGCAGCATACGGATTTTCAGGTTGCTTTTGTTCTGGCGCATTAGCTGATTTTTTTGGCGCCTTGCGTTTTTTTACATCATCTGGATTTGGAAAATAGGTTACAAATATGGTGCGTATTGACTTGTTTAATAAGTTTAGCGCCACTTCGTAAGGACCTTCTTGTTCACCTTCGTATACCAGTTCAATTTTTCCAGTAATGGCCGGAATAATGCCTGACAAATCACTTATCCATACCTGTGTATTTGATTGACCGTGAATAATAGCCCTTCGCTCTGCACTGCTTACTGCAGCTTCATATGCAGCGATTGTTAAACGCGCACTCACACCACTTTTTTTATCTACAAACTCGTTGGTTCTTGCTTCAAAAGAAACTTGTTCGATAAGTCTTTTTATTAAATCACTCACTTCTACCTTATCTTTTTGAGCAGGTAAAATATTGGCTTCTTGCTCGGTAATGGCAAGTGAAGTTTCAATCGTTTTTGGATAGTGCGTTAATATCTGACTTTCTATTCTATCTTTTAATGGTGTTACAATACTTCCTCTGTTGGTATAGTCTTCGGGATTTGCTGTAAACACAAATAAAATATCAAGTGGCATACGAAGCTTAAAACCTCTAATTTGTATATCACCCTCTTGTAAAATATTAAATAGTGAAACCTGAATTCTTGCCTGTAAATCGGGAAGTTCATTGATTACAAAAATGCAGCGATTACTTCTTGGGATAATACCATAGTGAATTACTTTTTCGTCTGCAAAGCTGAGTTTTAAATTAGCTGCCTTAATAGGATCAATGTCTCCAATTAAATCTGATACGCTCACATCGGGTGTAGCTAGTTTTTCGCCATAACGCGCGCTTTTATGTACCCAGTGTATAGGTGTTTCGTCGCCATGCTCAGCTATTAGGTCTACCGCAAAGCGGCTTAGGGGCTGCAAAGGATCGTCATTTACCTCAGAACCGGCAATAGTAGGGATGTACTCATCAAGTAAGTCCACCATTTGACGCGCCATCCTAGTTTTTGCCTGACCACGAAGCCCTAAAAACAAAATATTATGTCGGCTTAAAAGTGCGCGCTCTACATCGGGTATGACTGTGTCTTCGTAACCTAAAATACCTTCAAATGCATTTTCTTTATTTTGAATGCTGGCAATTAAATTATCGCGTACTTCATCCTTAATTGATTTAGACTTATATCCTGATTTTTTTAAATCACCGATTGTTACAATTTTTTTTATGTCGATTTTCTTACTCATAATTAATACAATGTTTTTCTTTTGCCACTTTCAAAATCATGAAAAATAAAACTACCCAAATGGTCAAGTTGCTCAAAATATTCTTTACCATTATTCATTTCTGTAAACTCTTCTACAAACTTTTGTAAATACGGATCT
>CANGUS010000204.1 GCA_947457085.1 Bacteroidota bacterium | reverse complement strand
GAGATTCTTTAACTCCTAATTCTTCATACAAAGCAATCATATCGCTTACTTTTTGAGCATCATTGCGAACTAATAACGCATTTAATTTTTCTTTTTGCGCATCATTTGCCACTTCAAAGGCTTTCGACAATAAGTATGTTTTTTTGTTCGATAAAATATCTCCACCAATTTGTTTGCCAGTAGCCGCAGTGGTTCCAAAGGTATCTAAATAATCATCTTTCAATTGAAAAGCCAATCCTAAATGAATACCAAAATCATATAATAAACCCGAACAACCATCCGTTGCCCCGCCTAACATAGCCCCTAATTTTAAAGACGCTCCCAACAAAACAGAAGTTTTCAATGTAATCATGTGCATATATTCGTCCATGCTCACCTCTACCCTTTTTTCAAAATCCATGTCATATTGTTGACCTTCACAAATTTCGATGGCGGTTTTATTAAAAAAGGCCAATACATCATGAATATATTGTGTGTTGACTTTATTTAAATGTTCATAGGCAAATATATTCATCACATCTCCAGATAAAATGGCGGTCGATAAACTGTATTTTTCATGTACGGTTTGATTGCCTCTTCTCATAGGAGCATTGTCCATAATATCGTCGTGCATTAAGGTAAAATTGTGAAACAGCTCAATGGCTGTCGCCGTATTCCATGCATTTTCATTGATAGGAGCAAACATCTCATGACTCATTAAACACAATACTGGACGAACCCGTTTGCCACCCATTTGCAATAAATAAGAACACGGTTCATATAAAGAAGCAGGCTCTTTAGGAAATTGATGCTGTGCAAAATATTGCTCAAAAGCAGTTGTTAGTTCGTAAAATGATTGCATTTACTGTTTGTTTATTTGGATGCGAAAATAATATTTAATCTCTGTTATTTATCATTTAACTTGAAACTAAAAATAGGAACTGGAAACTTATTTACTTTTTTATTCTCGGATCCACAATGCCATACAAGACATCCACAAAAATATTGATGATAATAAATAAAATGGCTGTAAATAAAACAGCACCCATCACCACAGGAAAGTCAAATTTATTCAGCGCATCTACGGTGATTTTTCCAATGCCTTTCCAACCAAAAATATATTCTATAAAAAATGAACCTGCCAACAATTCGGCAAACCATCCTGAAATGGAAGTAATGACTGGGTTTAAGGCATTGCGCAAAGCATGCTTCCATACGACCATTTGCTTGCTCAATCCTTTAGCGTAAGCCGTTCTAATAAAATCTTGATTTAATACATCCAACATGGAGCTTCGAGTAATTTGAACGATAATGGCCAACGGGCGAATGCTTAACGTAAACACCGGCAATATCAAACTTTTTAAAATCAAATGGCGTTCACCATACGGACTATAATCCCACATCGGAGAAACAATGCTCAAACCTGTATAATCTTTCAAAAGAAAACCAAAGAAATAGGCAATCAGGATGCCGGCAAAAAATGAAGGTGCTGAGATACCCAATACACTTGTAAAAATAGCGGTGGTATCAACCCAAGTATTTTGTTTGAGTGCAGCAAGCGTACCTAGCAATATGCCCAAAATAGTAGCGACTATAATCGATAAACAAGCCAATATAAATGTACCTGGAAATGCATCCACCAACATTGAACTAACTTCTTTTTTAGTTTGATAAGAACGACGTAAATAAGGAGTTTTCAACGCCAAAACATTCGAATCTCCTACATTCATGATAGAACGATAATGATATTTTTCTTGCTCCGAAATAGTGTGCACTGCAACAGGCGACAAATCATTTAAGTACAATAAAAATTGTGTAGGCAAAGGTTTGTCTAAATTCAATTCTTTTCGGGTATTGGCCAATGACTTGGCATCACTCCGTTGGCCCATGGTCAATCGTGCAGGATCGGCAGGCAATAACACAAAAAATAATATAAACACAATCGTTACGACTCCAAAGAGTACGAAAAAACTATTGATTATTTTTTTAAGTAAGAATGAAAACAAAGTATATAATTAGATGAAAGATTTGAGATGAAGCACAGAGACTGTAATGATGCTTTTATTTATAACAAGCGTCAAATTATTGAATATTATCAGCTTCAATAACAGGCACATTTTCTGGCACTGATGGGAATAAGCCTTCCACATTGTCTTTTAAATCCAGCTTCAATTGCTCCCAACTTGGATAATTTGCATAACTCCATTTACCCATTACATTACCTCCTTTTAACAACATCAATCCAGGGCTTGTTCTCATAGCCGTTTTACAAACCGTACCATCAATGGTCATGAAATCCATCTCTAAATGATGGGTCGCTTTGAATTGATTGCTTTCAATATCATTGGAGGCAGTTAATCCAATTATAGGCACATTTGCTTTTTTACATGCTGCAATTAAATTTTGCAATGCAGCCATATTGCTGGTATTGGCTTCGTTTACATCTTTTACAAACAATAAAAATACATTGCCTTTATATCCTAAAATCGTTTGTGTAAAATCGACTCCGTCATACGAATTAATAGCGAAATCATGAATAGCGGGTTCGTTTTTAGCTGGAGATACTTCGATGGTTTTATTGTCAACAAATTTCCAAGTAGAATCTTGCCAAGGGAAATTTTCGGTTGTAAACTCTTTTTTCACCCCATCTTTTTCATAGATCAAAACAGATTTAAATACCGCTGCCACATACTCTTTTCCTGGAGTCATTTCTTTTAATAAATTATTGCCCACTCTGTAAGCCAAACAATCTTTAAAAGGCAAATGTTTTAACGCATAAAACTGCATCCATAAAGATAAAATAAGAGAAATGATCATCACAGCCGATGCCACTTTATTATTAAAAGCTTGGGCTACTCTTTTTCTAAAAAATAATAATATGGCAATCAAAACAAGCAAAATCAAGTCTTTCATAAATGATTCATTGGCTTGCAACTTAATACAATCACCGAAACAACCACACTCTTTAATGTTTCCACTAAACAATGCATAACCAGTTAAAAATGTAAAGAAAACAGTCAATAAAAATATTAAATAAGAAAACAACTTAAAACGGTAGCCAATAATTAAGGCCACCCCAGCTAATATTTCAAAAGTGATCATTGCGATCGAAGTGGCTAATGAATATTCATTCAACCATTTCATGAATGAAGGAAGATAGCCTTCTCGGGCAAACACTTCATAAAATTCACCCATTTTGTAGGCTAATCCATTGGGGTCATTTGCTTTTATTAAGCCCGAAAAAATAAATAATGCGCCAACTAAAACTCGAATGATTGTCAACGTAATGTTTAAAGGTTTATTCTCTTGCATATAATTCTATTTTACTTAACAAATATAGCCTCTGGACTTTCAAAAAGAAAGAAACTATGAATAATTTAAGTTTTATTAGTAAAAAAGGAAAACGAACTGGAGATAAAATCAACGCAGAATTAGTAGCTAGTTTTGAAAAATAATTTCTTTCTTTGCAGTGAAATGAAAAAAATTATTGTTGCCATTGACGGATTTTCATCCACTGGAAAAAGCACTTTGGCGAAGCAGCTAGCAAAGCGACTTGGTTATACATATATTGATAGTGGTGCCATGTATAGGGCTATTACCTTGTACTTTCTACGAAATGAAATTGCCTTGACAGATAAAACACAAATTAGCAATGCCATTGAAAAAATTACCTTGCATTTCGAAAACAATGAGATCTGTTTAAATGAGGAGAATGTTGAAAAAGAAATTAGAAGTATGGAAATCTCTAATTTGGTGAGTGAAGTTTCCGCATTGGAAGCAGTAAGAACATTTGCCGTAGCACAACAACAAAAAATAGGCAAGAAGAAAGGATTGGTTATGGATGGCAGGGATATTGGCACGACCGTTTTCCCCCATGCAGAATTGAAAATTT
>CANGUS010000203.1 GCA_947457085.1 Bacteroidota bacterium | reverse complement strand
GTGTATGCAAAACACAATACCTCCAACAGAACTGTGGAATCCAATGTGAAAGAATGTTTAGAAATTGAAAATGCAAAAGGATTAAATACATTAGCCTATTATAAAGAGTTTCATCTGAAAGCAGAAAAAGTAAAGTATGCCTTATTGGATTTTTTAATAACTCAAAAACGAGCAGGAAAAACAGTTGCTGCATATGGAGCAGCTGCAAAAGGAAATACCCTATTAAATTTTTGCGGAATAAAAAATGATTTAATTTCATTTGTAGCTGATGCAAATCCACACAAGCAAAATAAATTTTTACCAGCAAGTCACATACCTGTTTTTGATGAAAATCATATTAAAACGACCAAGCCCGACTTTGTATTAATACTACCATGGAATTTAAAAGATGAAATCACCAAACAATTAAGTTATATTTCTGAATGGGGTGGGCAATTTGTAGTCCCAATTCCTGATGTTGAAATTACCAAGTAATGAAGATATTAGTAACAGGCGCTACAGGTTTTATTGGGAATTATGTAATCGAAGAGCTCCTAAAAAGGGAATGTCAAGTGATTGCTACTTCAAGAAATATTGAAAAAGCAAAAGAAAAATCTTGGTTTAAAAAAGTAATTTTCGTTGAGCATGATTTAAATGCTGTTGAAGACAATTTATTTCATAAATTTCATGAACCCGATTTATTGATTCATTTAGCATGGAATGGCTTGCCTAATTATAAAAAGCTTTTCCACATCGAAACAGAATTAATGAATCAATACAATTTTATTAAAAACTTAATTGTTTCAGGGTTAACAAATATAAACATCACGGGAACATGCTTTGAATACGGCATGTTGGATGGTCAGCTAAACGAAGAGATGGTAGTAAATCCTGAAAATCCCTATGCGATTGCAAAAAATTCCTTACGCATCTTTATAGAACAATTACAGCGAGAATATTCATTTAACTTCAAATGGATGAGGCTGTTTTATATGTTTGGTAAAGGGCAAAATGAAAACGCAATATTACCTCAATTACAAAATGCGATAGACCGCAATGAGACTGTCTTTAACATGAGTTTGGGTGAGCAAATTAGAGACTATTTATCAATTGAAGAAATTGCTCAGCACATAGTAAATGTATCTTTACAGAATAACACACAAGGAATTATTAATATTTCTAGTAATGAGCCAATTAAAATCATTGAATTGGTGAAAAAATATTTACTTGATACAAAACAAACTATTTCATTAAATTTGGGTTTTTATCCATATCCTGATTACGAACCTTTTTCATTTTGGGGAGATAATTCTAAATTAAAAAATATATAAACATGAATCCATTAGAACAATTTAAAGTAGAGTGTAAAGATAGAATTGCCTCTTATGAAAATAATGCTGAACTAAAAAAAGCGGCATCTGATTTTAATATCATTTCAAACAAAGAACTTTATTCTTATAATTTCTCTTGGATGGGCCGTCCAATTATTCAATATCCTCAAGACATGATAGCCATGCAAGAATTAATTTGGGATATAAAACCAGATTTAATTATTGAAACGGGAATTGCACATGGCGGATCTTTGATATATTATGCTTCAATAATGGAACTCATTGGCAAAGGGGAGATTATCGGGATAGACATAGACATTCGCGAGCACAATAAAAAAGAAATTGAAGCGCATCCGATGTTCAAAAGAATTAAAATGATTCAAGGTTCAGCTATTGATCCAGAAATTGTAGCGAAAGCAGCGAGTTATATCAAACCAGGTATGACAGTTATGGTTTGTTTAGATAGCAATCATACGCATGATCATGTGTTGGAAGAATTAAAATTATATGCTCCATTGGTTACCCTAGGTAGTTATTGCGTGGTATTTGATACCATAGTTGAAGATATGCCTAAAGGAATGTATGACAGACCTTGGGACATTGGAAATAACCCTAAAACGGCTGTTTTTGAGTATTTAAAAACAGATGATAGTTTTGAAATTAACACACAAATAGACAATAAACTTTTAATAAGTGTTGCTCCAAGTGGTTATTTAAAAAAAGTAAAATAAATAGAATTTGCAGCCTTTAGTTTCTATAGGAATACCTACATACAATCGTCCTAAAGGACTAGAGAAAGCATTAAAATATTTAATTAATCAAAGCTATAAGAACATAGAAATCATTGTTTCTGACAATTGTTCTACGAATCCGGATGTAAAAAATATTTTAGAAAAATATGCTTTCATTGATTCTCGGATCACTTTTTTCATTCAACAAGAAAATATTTACATTGAACCCAATTTTAATTTTGTTTTTCATCAAGCAAAAGGGAAATATTTTATGTGGATTGCAGATGACGATGATTTTGATGACAATTACATCAGCGAGTGTGTTTCATTTTTAGAGGTTCATCAAGATTATGTACTTTGCTCGGGCGTCTCAGCGTATTATACAGGTGATCAACTTTTATTTAGAGAAAATCGAATTGAATTATCAAACAATAACCCATTTTTTAGGTTGTTTAAATACTATAAAAAAGTTTTTAAAAATGGTGTTTTTTATGGTGTTTATCGAAATAATCTAGGTTTTATAAATCCGATTCAAAATCATATTGCTGGAGATTGGAATCACATTGCCAGAACTGCATTGCTGGGTAAAATTCAAGTACTCGATTCTATCTCTATAAATCGATCTGATGATGGAGGAAGTTCTTCCAGAGGTAAAATGACCGCTAGATGGCAATTGAAAGGAATCAAAAAGCTATTTTTTGAAACCTATACTGCCGTTCAAATAGTTAAATACCTATTTAACGAGCCAATATTTAAAAAGAAATATTCAATTTTTACAAAAGGAATAATACAAGTAATATTATTTTTTATGCTAAATCTGAAATTTTTAATTCATTCAATAAAAATACGCATCAAATAATCGTTCCATGAGCATCCATAAAAATAGCTTCTTGGATGTATTCGTGAACAGCTTGTTTTATTTCTGCAACATAATTTGGATTCATAACAATAATCACCACTTTTTGCTCTTTCAACGTTGATAATACAGTCGGTGATTGAATTAGATGTCCAGAAATGGGCGAATATTTTTTCTGTTTTTCTTGATTGATATCAATGCAAAAATCGATGAGTGTAGCATTGGCATCCATGTTATTTGTAAAAATAACACCCTTTGTTGCCATTCCCCAAACTACGGTTTGATAATCTTTTGATTTATAATCTAAGATCAATTGAAGCACTTTTTGTTTGGCTAATTGAATAGAATCAATAAATTCATAAATGCCTTTACTTTTAATTTCAAAAGGATGGTAAAGCGCTTTGATCTCATTGGTTGGATTGAATATTCCTTCAACCCACAAATATTGGTCATTAAAACTTTTAGTAATTTTTGTCAGTTGAGCCCAAGAATGATTGAAAACCTCTGCTAAGGATTTTTCTGAAAAATAATTACAATGCTCATAGCACAAATCCCAAAATGTTTTGTTTTCTACGATCCAATTAAAATCAGGCACTTCAATAAATACAGGTACATTGGGATAATTTATTATTGGTTCTCTAATAATTTCTAAAAAATCTTTCGGAAATTCTATATGTTCAAATACATGCCTAGACAAGATTAAATTAGGAGCATCTGTAACTTGTTCGTGTTTAAAAAACTCACGAATAAATGTTAAATTTTCCATTGGATTTAAATCCCCTTCATAACTTGGATCAATGCCCACGCCTTTTATATTAGGATATAAGCTACAAAGCATTTTTAAAAAAGTGCCTTTTCCGCAGCCAATGTCGTACACAACACCATTTTCAAGATTGTATTTTTTATATAAATATTCTCCAATGGACTGATAATAATCTGCAAACAACTTTGATGGCACAGCGTTGTCATACTCCTCATCATAAACTATTTTCGATTCATCAAAACTAGCATTAAATGAAAAATTACAATCATTGCAATGAGCCAAATTAATAAT
>CANGUS010000202.1 GCA_947457085.1 Bacteroidota bacterium | reverse complement strand
TGCACCTGCTTCAGCAATATGATAACCACTGATACTCACACTGTAAAAGTTTCGAACGCCTTCGTTGATGAAATATTGTTGCACATCACCCATCAAACGCAACGAAAATTCAGTTGAGAAAATACAGGTAGTTTGTGCTTGGTCTTCTTTTAAGAT
Organism: Bacteroidota bacterium; assembly: GCA_947457085.1. Taxonomy (GTDB): domain Bacteria; phylum Bacteroidota; class Bacteroidia; order Chitinophagales; family Chitinophagaceae; genus OLB11. The sequence goes on along the minus strand of CANGUS010000202.1, from coordinate 3,812 downwards.
ATCCGCTTGTACGGTACCTCTAACTTGTTTTAAGGTATCTGCTTTTATTTTTAAGTAAACATCTTGTGGCAATACATCATCTCCACGAACACCCAATAATAGTAAACCTAAACCCGTATTTCCTTCTGGTAAAACATTGCCATTTTCTGGAGAAGAATTGTCAAAATAAGTTGGACGAAGTGCTTCACGGCCTTTATAAATTGCTTGTATTTTAGCTTCTACTTCAGCTTCTAAATGATTTTCTTTGATGTAAATTTCGCATTGTTGATCAATTGCTGCATTCATGAAAAAAGCGGCCATAATAGAAGCAGGTCCATTGATGGTCATGCTCACGGATGTTTTAGGATCTGCTAAATTAAAACCAGAATATAATTTTTTAGCATCATCTAAACAACATACACTCACGCCACTATTTCCTACTTTCCCATAAATATCTGGGCGGTGATGTGGGTCGTTGCCATATAATGTTACGCTGTCAAAAGCGGTACTCAAACGAGCTGCAGGCAAGCCTTTACTCACGTAGTGAAAACGTTTATTAGTTCGTTCTGGTGCGCCTTCTCCAGCAAACATACGGGTAGGGTCTTCACCTTCTCTTTTGAAAGGATAAATTCCAGCTGTGTATGGGAAAGAACCTGGGAAGTTTTCTTGCAAAGCCCATTGTAAAATTTCACCCCAAGCTTCAAATTTAGGAACTGCTACTTTAGGGATTTGTGAATGAGATAAGCTCTCAGAATGTGTTTTTATTTTTATTTCTTTATCACGAACTTTAAAAACGAAATATTCATTTTGGTAATTTGCTTTGGTCTCTTTCCATTTGTCTAAAAGAACTTTATTTTTTGGATCAAATTCCAATAATAATTTAGCTTCTACTTCTTGTAGTTCTTTTATCAATCTGTCGCCATCCGCTATTTTTTGCGACTGAAGTGTGTCGATAGTTTTATAAATCCCAAATAATTGTTGTGCTATATTGCTTTGTGCTTTTGCCCATTTATCATAGCCTCTGTTATTTTCTGTAATCTCACTTAAATAACGTGTTCGTGCTGGTGGGATGATAAATATTTTTTCGCTCATTTCATCATGCGCGATGAATTGCGTTTCGAGTGATTTGTTGCCTGTTTTTTCAACGATTTTTTGCATCAATGCTTTGTATAAACTATTGGCACCTGGATCGTTAAATTGAGAGGCGATACTGCCATAAACTGGCATGGTATCCGCATCTTGATCAAATAATTTATGGTTTCGTTGGTATTGTTTTTTTACATCACGCAAGGCATCCATGCTACCTCGTTTGTCAAATTTATTGATGGCAATAATGTCGGCAAAATCCAACATGTCAATTTTTTCCAATTGTGTAGCAGCACCATATTCAGGTGTCATTACATATAAACAAACATCGCTGTGTTCAGTTATTTCAGTATCACTTTGTCCAATACCGGAAGTTTCTAAAATGATTAAATCAAAACCACTGGCTTTTAAAATATCTACCGCATCTTGAACATGTTTACTCAAGGCTAAATTACTTTGTCTGGTTGCCATCGAACGCATATAAACACGTTCATTTTTAATGGCATTCATTCGAATACGATCTCCCAACAAGGCGCCGCCTGTTTTGCGTTTGGAAGGATCTACCGAAATAATTCCAATTGTTTTATTAGGAAAATCATTTACATAACGACGAACCAATTCATCAACCAATGAAGATTTACCTGCACCTCCTGTTCCGGTAATTCCTAAAACAGGTGTAGGAATTTCTTTGGACGCTATATCCTCACGTACTTTTTTTAACATGGTTTGTGTTTCCGGTGCATCTCCAAAATTTTCGGCTGCACTGATGCAACGAGCAATGCTTTTAAAATCACCTTCTTTTAAATGGTTTACTTCACCATTTAAATTTACTCCAGTAGGGAAATCACTTTTTTGAATTAAATCATCAATCATGCCTTGCAAACCCATCGCTCGTCCATCATCCGGGCTATATACTTTGATAATACCATGGGCTTCTAATTCTTTAATTTCCTCTGGTAATATTACACCGCCACCACCAGCAAATATTTTAATATGACTGCTGCCTTTTTCTTTTAAAAGATCATACATGTATTTTAAATATTCTACATGACCACCTTGATAAGAAGTCATTGCAATTGCATTGGCATCCTCTTGAATAGCAGTATCCACCACTTCTTGTACACTTCGATCATGACCTAAATGAATGACCTCAACGCCACTCGCTTGCATCACTCTTCGCATAACATTGATACTGGCATCGTGCCCATCAAAAAGGGAAGCGGCAGTTACTATTCTGATTTTGTTTTGTGGTATATATGACATAAAATGATAATATCGGCGAAAGTACTAAATTTCTTTTATAAGGAGATTGTTGAAATCAGTAAATAATAATATTATTTGCTACATGAAGTATCTATTTCTAAAATGTTCGATACAATTTGAATATGTATTTGAAGCCTATTTTTTAAAGAATTAAGGCAATATTAAAATAGGGCAATTTACTATCACCCATTTATAAAGTTCATCGATTTCCATGTCAGATACTGCAATGCAACCCAAGGTCCAGTCGGTATTTAAAAAATCCTTTTCTTGATTTTTTAAATGTTTGTTGGGGAATCCATGAATTTTAATATCCCCACCGGCACTTTTATTTTGTAAGGCAGCAAAAGTAGAATCTTCTGTGGAAGGATAAGAAATAGCTAAATTGGTATGATAGCTACTAATGGTATCTCTGTTGTTGATAAAATAGAGACCTTCTGGGGTTTTAAAATCACCTTCAAATTGTTTTTTCCCAAGCGGTTCTAAACCTAAAGAGATGATGTATTTTTTCAATTTATTTTTTTGATTAAAACAAATCAGTTCACGTTTGGATTTAAAAACAACAATACTGTCTATGGGTTTTGTGACTTCAATATAGGTTTCGAAATAATTAGCCCGACGATTGTCTTCTATTTCTTCACCGTCTTCGGCTTGAGCAAATAGGTTTAATCCTGAAAGTAAAATAAGAATCGTTAAAAAGTATTTCGTCATAAACATATTGCTATTCAAAAGTAGTCAAACAAGTATTTTTTTCTGTTAATAAATAGAAAAATTTATTTTTTTTTGGCAATCAATAGGTAATGATCAAAAAAGAATTCATGTTTTAAATGAATAGATTTTATTAATGCACAATCTCTAGAAGTTAAAAAACCTTCATATTCTTTTAAATCAAATTGATGAGGGTGTAAAATGTCGCCTGGTAGTAAACGAAATATTTTTTTGAAAATAGAAAAATTATGGGCATCAATGGTGACGATTATATAAGCGTCAGGTTTTGCTAATTGAATCAAATGATCATAACATAATTCAATATCATGTACATGATTAATGGCATTCATGCAAAATATTTTATCAAATTTTTCATTGATTGAAATGTCTTCTAATCCTTTATTAATAAATGTTACAGTAGGGTAGTTGTTTTTTTTAAAATGAGGTAAATCTTTTTCATACGAATCGATCAAAGGATCGAAAGCGGTAGTTTTATTTTTATTGAACAACATAAAGATCCCTGCAGGGCCACAACCAGCATCTAAAATGGTATCTTTTTCATTAATTGAAAAATACGGATTGCATTTTTGCAAAAGATTTTCCCAATACGCTTTTTTCCAACTCAGATATTCAGAAACCTCTTTGGTTTTTAAATAATTTTGCCACCATTTACGTTCGGCAATTTGAGCAGCATTCCATCGCCATTTTCCGGCCATAAGTTCTTACTTTTGTTGCAAACGTAAATCATTTTTAGATGAAATTTTCTATTGGAGATCCTG
>CANGUS010000201.1 GCA_947457085.1 Bacteroidota bacterium | reverse complement strand
TTTAGATTGCAAAAAGTAGATGGCAACGTAATCAAAGAAATCAACTATCCTGTTTATTTCAGAAATCAAGCGAAAGATCAATTACCAACAGAAGGAAGTACCATTTCTGTTTGGGCAACAAATTTAAGCCAGTCCATAAACCCAGGTTGGGTAATTTTAATAACGCCTTTGGTAGTCGCCTTTTTTGCTTTCTTGAGAAGAAGAAAAAAAGAACCCACTACCCCAACCAAAATTGCTTTGGGATTAATCATTTCTGGTTTGAGTGCATTGGTTATGTATGCTGCCGTGCAAGCCGGACACAATGGAACAGAAAAAGTAAGTGCTTGGTGGTTGATAGCCAGCTATGGCGTAGTCACTATTGGAGAATTGTGCTTAAGCCCTATGGGTCTTTCCATCGTTTCTAAATTGAGTCCACCGCGAATTACCGCCTTGATGATGGGTGGTTGGTTTTTATCAACTTCTATTGGCAATAAGTTGAGTGGTGTATTAGCCAGTATGTGGGATGGCTACGAAGACAAAGGCAATTTCTTTTTAGTCAATTTTTCATTGTTGGTAATCGCTTTTTTATTCATGCTGTTCATTCTTAAATGGTTGAATAAAATCTTTAATGAATATGTAAAGTAAATACAAACTCAATACTACTAATTCTTTCCTCCATAAATGAAAACTATCAAACGATACTTTAAAAAAGAATTTTTTTCGTAGTACTTTTGCCCTCTTTAAAAAAGGAAAGCGACTTCAGTTTATCAGCGTATAAACCAGAAGACGCCCCATTAAAAACTAATATACATGTCTTTATCAGAACAAGAAATCATTCGTAGAGAAAAGCTGGCACATTTGCAAAGCATAGGCATCGATCCATATCCAGCGCCATCATATCCCGTATCGCATTACAGTGAAGATGCTAAAAAACAATATACCGATAACAACAATGAAGCGTTTGATGTAGTTGTTGCAGGTCGAATCATGAGTATCAACGACAAGGGAAAAGTATTTTTCATTAAAATACAAGATGCAAAAGGAATCATTCAATGCTATATTAAACGAGATGAAATTTGCCCTGAAGAAGACAATAAAGTATTGTTTGACGAAGTCGTAAAAAAATCTGACTTAGGCGATATCATTGGTGTGAAAGGTTATATGTTCACTACCAAAACGGGTGAAATCTCGATTCATTCAAAAGAAGTAAGCTTGCTTTCTAAAAGTTTGAAACCTTTGCCGGTGGTAAAACGCGATGAAGAAGGAAACGTGTTTGACGAAGTAACCGACCCAGAGTTCAGATATCGACAACGCTATGCCGATTTAGTAATCAATCCGCATGTAAGAGAAACTTTTGCAAAACGTACGAAACTCATGAACAGCATTCGTACTTACTTAAACGATATGGGTGCCTTGGAAGTGGATACTCCTGTATTGCAAAGCATACCTGGTGGTGCTGCTGCACGACCTTTTGTAACCCACCACAATGCCTTAGACATTCCTTTGTATTTGCGTATAGCCAACGAATTGTATTTAAAACGTTTGGTTGTTGGTGGCTTCGATTTTGTGTATGAATTCAGTCGCAATTTTAGAAATGAGGGCATGGACAGAACCCACAATCCTGAGTTTACCGTGTTGGAATTTTACGTTGCCTACAAAGATTATATCTGGATGATGGAAACCACAGAGCAATTGTTAGAAAAAGTAGCTATGGCTACCAACAACAAAACATTGCTTACTGTTGGCGACAACGAAATAGAATTTAAAGCCCCTTACAAACGCATCAGTATTTACGATGCAATTAAAGAACATACCGGCATTGATGTTTCTGAAATGGATGAAGCCGGTTTGCGTGCGGTGTGCAAACAATTAAATATTCATGTAGAAGCTTCATCGGGCAAAGGGAAATTGATTGATGGAATTTTTGGAGAGAAATGTGAGAAACACTATATCCAACCTACCTTCATTATCGACTATCCAGTAGAAATGAGTCCGTTGACAAAAAAACACCGCAGCAAAGCAGGCTTGGTAGAGCGATTTGAATTGATGATTAATGGAAAAGAAATTGCCAATGCCTACACCGAGTTAAACGATCCTATAGATCAACGCGCTCGTTTTGAAGAGCAAGCCAAACTCATGGAAAGAGGCGACGATGAAGCGATGTTTATCGACTATGATTTTCTTCGTGCATTGGAATATGGTATGCCACCTACTTCCGGTATTGGTTTTGGTATCGATCGTTTAACCATGCTCATGACCAACGAAACCAGCATACAAGATGTTCTTTTCTTCCCTCAAATGAGACCCGAAAACAGAGATTAAAACCATTGGTTTATTTTATAAGAAAAGCTCCTTCACAGGAGCTTTTTTATTTTTTATGGAATCAAGGTCTTGTTTATTATTGCGCAGTCGCTTGTTTACTACTTGCAGGAGCTTACTCAATACTTGCAGGAGCTCATTCAATACTTGCAGGAGCTCATTCAATACTTGCAGGAGCTAATTCAATACTTGCAGGAGCTCGTTCAATACTTGCAGGAGCTCATTCAATACTTGCAGGAGCTAGTTCAATACTTGCAGGGGCTAGTTCAATACTTGCAGGAGTTAACTTACTACTATTGGTCCTGCGCTTTCTTGTTTCTATGAAGCGGTTCTTGATGATTTTGAAAGCCAGGTTGCTTACTTGCTTGAATTGGACTGAGTTTGCTCCGAATACAGATTTTACATAGTTTTTTACTTCGTGAGGCAGAGAGACTTTGCGAAGAATAAAAAAGCAAGGTCTTTTGCTTTGTGGAACGACAGTGATAACTGATTTATAGTTCAAGATAGTGTTTTAAAGAAATCGGCAAATTGCACCTAGCTAATAGTTATGTGCATCTACCTCAGAAAAACCATACTTAACAGTTGTAATTGTTAGTATTTTTTCTATTTTTTCTTTCAATTCAATTCGTGTAATCTCGAACATTTCTTGTAAGCTTATTCTTGTATTTAGCTCTTGGTTTAAAAGACCTTTGTTTATAATTGATAATTGAAATGCCTTAATCGAAATTTCTTTATTACCTGCCAAGGTATCTTTAATGAATATTTCGGTTGAGTTCTCTTGATTTTGTTTTATTGTATCTGGGTAAAACAAAATTATCTCATCAACTTCAAAACGAACAGCATAGGCAAGCATTTGATAAAGGTCGTTTTGAGAAATACCCTTTTTAGGATCTTTTTCATCCGAGTAAACTATTTTATATTTAGTGTCAGCTATTAGAGATTTGAATTTAGTTTTTAAAAATAAGTCTGGTTTAAGATTAAATACTTTTGATTCATCTAAATAAATGTCACTTCGTTGAGCCTTTGCTAAAATTGATGGAATTTCCTTTTCAATAAATCCAAAAATAAAATCCTCGAAGATGTATTCCATTGGAAGAAGAAAAGCAAAAAGTTTTAAGTCATTTTTATAGTCAAATGAAACACAGTTTGCCAGGAATAACTTGCAATAATCTCTTACAGTTTCAAATTCTCCAAACATGGGATTAAAAGTTATTTTTTCACATTGTTCAGCACTTGCTTTTACGTCAGAAACATCATCAAGGATAAACAATATTTCTCTTAAATGTTTTTTATTGTCTTTACTTGATGTTACACTGAATAGTAATTTTGTTACATATTTGACAATTCGGTTAAATTCATTGTCAAATACAAACTCATCATAAGTACAATTTAATTGATGCCATCTCCCTTTGCTTATATTTTCATTTATGTATTCGTTTATATTTAACCTACCTTTCATGAATGACAATTCTTTATTAACCTCCTCATATTGTTGGTAAATAGAAGTGTTTAATAGCTCTCTTGTATATTTAGAAAATAAATAAATTAGAACTTCGAAAAAATCAGTTTTGGCGCTGCCAAGTGAGGCTTGGTAATTGGGAAATTTAATTTTTCTACAATAGCTTAACCACCATAAAATATGGTTTTGAATTTGATTAACTTCTTCTGTTTTATATTCTT
>CANGUS010000200.1 GCA_947457085.1 Bacteroidota bacterium | reverse complement strand
CAATATATGAGACTTCTAAAATGTATTTACCTTCTTCTAATGAAATTGAATAAAATCCGTATGAATTTGTTTTAGTTCCTAGATTATAATTTTTAATTTTTATTGTAGCTCCAATAACGGTTTCTCCCGTGTTTTTCTCTATAATGGTCCCGCTTATTGTATATTTATTTTTTACAATAGTAGTTGATAATAAAATTTGTCCCCCATTAATTTTATATCCAATATTTATAGGTTTTAAAAATTTTGTAAGGACTTCTTCTAATGGTTTATCTGATTCATTAATTGAATATTTAGCTTGTTTTGAGGCAATCTTAGCTTCATAAGAAAACAGAAAACCTGTTTGTATTTCTATCGAGTGAATAATTGTTTCAAATGGGACATTTGAAAATTGGAGACTTACTAATTTATTATTAGTTTGTGCTTGAAGGGTTTGTATGGATATAAAATACCCAATGAATAGAAGTTGTAATAATTTCATAGTTTGTTTTAGGTTTTGGTTAATAGGTAGTTTACTTGTTATCTAAATCATAAGATTGTATATATAATTTATATAGCAAAATGTGATTTAGGGTTGATATTAATTTCAAAAATACAATCTTGAATTTAAATAAAAAAATAATCCTTGATTGTCCTTATTTTTTTATGAGTTTGCCTATTTTTACAAATAGTAAAATATAAAAAAATGAAAAAACTAATTTTAGCAAGCATCTTTTTGGTTGGTGCAATGCAAGCAGTAAATGCACAACAATTTAAAGTAATTACAGTAGTGGAATCGATTGTACCTGGAGGAATTGGTCGTTCAAGAATTATCGACAGCAAAGAAGAAATTAATTACAAATCATTGACTACAGAAAGAGAAGAAGGCAATGATGGAAAAGCACAACGTAAAATTGATAGAGACGATGCAAAAATTGAAAGTTTAGAAGAAACTAAATTGCTAAATTTCTATAGTTTAATGGGCATTAACTTTCAAAATATTGCTTCGAATGATGCTATCATTACTTCAAAATTAAATGACATGGCTAAACAAGGGTATGAACTAACATTTGTAACCAGCGGTGTTGAAAGTGATGCTGGAGATAAAGATGGAAAAGGTATTTTTATTACTCGTTTTATTTTTAAGAAAAAATAAGCCCCTTACAATAATTAAAAAAAACTTCGAGTAATCGAAGTTTTTTTTTGATTGTTGAATAAAGTTAATTTGTTGCCTGGTGCCATCGCCGTTGTAGATGCAACTTGTTGTATAAGCTGGCATCCAAAAAAAATGGTCTTGAAAAAAATCAAGACCATTTTTATTTTTTATTGGAAATTATTTACCAAATTTCAATTTATTGCCTAAATAAATGGCACTCGCGCCCAATTCTTCTTCAATGCGAAGAAGTTGATTATATTTAGCCATACGATCTGAACGAGAAGCAGACCCTGTTTTGATTTGACCACAATTGAGTGCAACTGCTAAATCAGCAATGGTTGCATCTTCTGTTTCTCCACTTCGATGACTCATGATGGTATTGTAACCAGCATACTGAGCCATTGTAACAGCATCTATGGTTTCGCTTAATGTTCCTATTTGATTTACTTTAACCAATAATCCATTGGCAATATTTTCATTAATTCCTCTTTCCAAACGATTTACATTGGTTACAAATAAATCATCCCCTACTAATTGAACTTTATTCCCAACTGCTTCTGTTAACATTTTCCAGCCTTTCCAATCATCCTCTGCCAAACCATCTTCTATTGATGCGATTGGATATTGACGACACCAATTTTCCCAAAACTTCACTAATTCTTCACTTTTCATTTTTTTGCCTGATGATTTTTTGAAGACATAATTTTTGCCTTTTGCATCCCACAATTCACTGTTTGCAGCATCCATAGCAATCATTATTTGAGAGCCTGTTTTAAAACCTGCTTGTTGAATAGCAGTTAATACGGTTTCCATTGCCTCTTCATTACTTTGAATATCAGGTGCGAATCCTCCTTCGTCTCCCACATTTGTAGAGAATCCTTTTTTCTTTAACACCGTCTTCAACGTGTGAAAAATTTCTGTACCCCAACGCAATCCTTCGTTAAATGATTTTGCACCAACTGGCATTACCATAAATTCTTGAAAGTCAATTTTATTGTCTGCATGGGCTCCACCATTTAAAATATTCATCATGGGAACAGGCAATGTTTTAGCATTGGTGCCTCCGATATAGCGATACAAGCTCAATCCACTTTCATCAGCAGCCGCTTTTGCAGCAGCCATACTCACTGCTAAAATAGCATTAGCTCCTAACTTACTTTTGTTTGATGTTTTGTCTAAATCAATCATTGTTTGATCAATAACCCTTTGATCCGTCACATCTAAACCAATTAATGCATTGTGAATATGTGTATTTACGTTTTTTACTGCCTTCAAAACTCCTTTTCCAAGATATTGTTTTTTATCGCCATCGCGTAATTCAGCAGCTTCATGTATTCCAGTACTTGCACCAGATGGAACAGCAGCTCTTCCCATTATACCTTCATCAGTAAAAACCTCCGCTTCTACCGTAGGATTTCCCCTTGAATCTAATATTTGTCTTGCATGTACATGTGTAATTATACTCATAAATAAACTATTTTAGAGCGCAAAAGTAATAAAAAATGACTATTGATAGTTGAATGTTAAAGGATAAATATTGAACTAAGCATTTTCAACATTAAAATCATTTTAGAGATTATAGGTGTAATCGAACGATTTTTAAAAATCGTCTGGACAACGATAAGTGGGCAACCTAAAAGAAAATCCAAATTGCATGGTCATATATTGATCTGTAGTTGTGCTGATCCCTCTCTGTTTACCTACACTTCCAAGGTTATTTAAACTTCTGTCTTGTAAAATAGCCGCAGGAATAGGATATGGCGTGGGCTGATTATCTTGAAATTTATCAATGCCTACATAAGTAGTACTAACATCATCTATATAATCTGTTCTAGTAAGTCGATTCGTAATTTCCATACTTAAGGTTATTCCTTTGGCAAGCCAATATTTAAATCCTAAGCCTATAGGATAACTAGTTGAGCGATTTGTATATCTTCTACTTTTGTAAGATTCATAATTTTGCCCCTCAGTACCTAATGGCCTTAAAAAATAATTTTTACCCTCTAGCGTTGTGTAAGGGTCATACCAAAACCGAGCAATACCCAATGTCAAATAGGGTGTATACCGATGTTCAAAATCACCTATTTTATACTCAAAAAAATGAAACTCTGTTCCAAATGCTAATTCAAAAATATTATTTTGAAAATTCAAATTTCTTTCTAATTGATATGGATTACTAGAATTTTTATCGTCACCAGCAATGTGTGCAAAACTTGAATTTAATTTTAAAGCAATATATTTTGTGATATTGTATTTATAAAAAATACTTCCACTGTAACCAGCAGATGTAAATTTTACATCAGGATTTAAATCGCCAAAATAATTGGAACCACCTACACCCAACCCAAATTCCGATTTACGAAAAAAAACCTGGGACTTTGCATGAAAGCACACGAATAAAGCAAATAAAAAAAATATTTTTTTCATATTATCTTAAAACGTAAAAGTACGCGATTTATTTTATTAAATATGGGTTCTACTTTGCTAAAACATTGATCATATTCAACAAATCTTGAGACATGGGTTTATGAGATTTTATACACTGATGAAAAGGAGTAAACACGATACGATCGTTTATTATTCCAACCATTTCTTGAGAACGATTTGCAACCAATGCTTCTACGGCTGCATAACCTAATCTAGACGACAAAATACGATCGGCACAACTTGGGCTTCCCCCTCGTTGAATATGTCCTAAAATGGCAACTCTAGAATCTAACCAGGGCAATTCCTCTTTTAATCGATTGCTCAGTTCTTGTGCTCCACCAAATTCATCCCCTTCTGCCACTACAATAATATTCGTTAACTTCTTTCTTCGTTGATCGCTTTTTATGTTCTCAATTATTAAAT
>CANGUS010000199.1 GCA_947457085.1 Bacteroidota bacterium | reverse complement strand
GTATAGCTGATATTGCTAAAAAATTCTGTATCAAAACAGAGATGCTAATACAATTTAATAATTTAAGATTTAACGCTGACTTAAAAATTAATCAAACTTTATCAATCCCTTTAACAGAAACTAATTACTTTAAATTAAATGGTATCAAAAATTCAGCAGGTTATATTCCCATTTATTATTATTTAGAATCAAATACTATTAAAAAAAATCTATGCCTTCAACTGAATGTATTAGTTGAAACATTTGATAAATGGAATCATACAGAACATACAGATAATTTAATTTCAGGAGAAGATTTTTTTGTAGGTTGGTTAAAAATAGATACAAATACTCAAATAAATCAGTTACCAGTAGAAATTATAAATAAAGAGAAAGCAAGTAACAATGATGTAAAATTTGAGAATTTTAAAATGCAACCCTCTCATGAAACCATTTCAAAAAATACAAACAGTGATATCAAATTGGTAGATAAGAAAAATCATAATCCCATTCAAAAAAATGAACAAGAAGTAGTTTTATCAAGAAATCCAAAAGAAAAAAAGAAATTGAAAAATCAATTTTTATCAAGCTTAAATACAATATACCATTCAATATTTACAAATAAAGTTCTCTTAAAAAAAGAAGAAAAACCTACAATAAATCCTGTGAAAATTGAAGAAATTGTAGTTAAAGAAAAAACAAAAGAAAATGTAGAATCGAAAATTAGTTCTGAAAAAGCACAAGAATTTAAAGACTTTGCAAGTTCAAAAAATGGAAATGCTTCTCTATTTTATGCTGGAAATAGTAATGGGAAATTTTATGTTGTTACTAATATTGCCGCTAAAGGTAAAACGGTAAAAGTAACCAATATAAAAAACGGGAAATATGTAATGGCTGAAGTAATAAGTGTATTGTCCAATGAAGATGTTGGAAAGGGATTATTGATAAAATTGAGCGATAATTCAAAATCGACATTGGGCATTACCACTAGCGTGTTCTATGTAAAAGTAAACTATTAAAAAAACTGTTTTAATACTATGAAAATATTAGTTATTCGTTTTTCTTCTATTGGTGATATTGTGTTAACTACACCAATTGTTCGTTGTTTAAAACAACAATTACCACATGCTCAAATTCATTTCTTAACGAAACTAAATTTTAAAGCAGTTGTAAAAAACAATCCGTATATCGATCAAATTCATTATTTAGAAAACGATATTCAACCTGTTGCCATTGAAATGTTGAAAGAGAAATTTGACTATGTAATTGACTTACACAATAATTTAAGAACCAAATATGTAAAGTCTTTATTTCGCCAGCAGTTTAATAGTCAAATGGTATCCTATTCATTTAATAAACTGAATATTAGAAAATGGTTATTAACGACTTTTAAAATAAAAATGATGCCTGATAAAAGTATTGTTGAGCGTTATTTTGAGAGCGTAAAACACTTAGGTGTAAAAAATGATGGACAGGGATTAGATTATTTTATTTCAGCAGAAGATGAATTAAAAAATGATGATTTACCATTGAGTCATAGTTTAGGATATGTTGCTTGTGCTATTGGTGGGCAACATGAAACAAAAAAAATGCCCTTAGTAAAATGGCAAGAAATTTGTAGTCTATTAAATTTCCCTATTATCCTTTTAGGAGGAAAAGAAGATGCTGCTTTTGCACAAGAACTATGTAAGATTGACCCAATAAAAATATATAATGCGTGTGGTAAATTTTCTTTAAATGAGAGTGCTCATATTGTTAAAAAATCTCGATTTGTAATCGCCCATGACACCGGTTTGATGCACATTGCAGCCGCTTTTAAAAAGCACATTATTTCTATTTGGGGGAATACAGTCCCTGAGTTTGGAATGTTTCCTTATTATGGATACAATAATTTACATACAAATGTGGCTCCTCAATCTCACATCATAGAAAATAAAAATATATCATGCAGACCATGTAGTAAAATCGGATATAAAAAATGTCCTAAAAAACATTTTAATTGTATGAATAAAATTGAAACCTCATTAGTCATTTCTACTGCTGAAAAAATAATTAATGGGTTAAAACTGCAATAGAACAACAAATATAGTTTGCAATAAAAGCATTCCATCTACCAACAAAAAATAAAATAAATTGCTGCATTTTTTTTTATAGATATGTATATTAATCAACAAAAAAACTATGTTGGCAAGCAACCAAGCAGGAACAAATAAACTTAAGACAACCAGAGCCATATTAATAAAAATGGCTATCAATTTGAAGGTAGATATAAAATCCTTGCCGACTTCATCTCTTATATAAAAATGAAAACAGATTAGGAATATAAACATAAATTGATGTATGAAAAAAAATGGATGTTGGTTAATTGAATTCAAACTTGCCAAAGGCAAAATAGAAGTTGTTATGAACCAAACTACAGAGAGTGTGATTAATTTATAAATTGAAATCCATTTATTTTTCAAATTGAATAATGAAATAAATAGATAACTAATTGACAAAATTACAATGAACAATAAGATTGAGTATGATTGAATATTCAGTTTGAATAAAAAAAACAAGGCGCAAGTGGAAGCCAGTATAGAATAAATAATATGCCAATAATTGTCTTTATTTTTTAAATAATAAAGATGATATGAAAATAAAGTAGCAAAAAAAATGAAACCATAATATGCTAGTTTTATATGCAATGTATTAATAACTATATCTGTTTGAAATGACATTGCTGTCGCACAAATTGCAATTAAAATATAATTATAAACAATGTGTTTGAATAGTGTATTAATGAAATTCAATGAATTATTTTTAGAAATATATACTGACTTCACTCAAATCAAAAATGTTCATTTAAAAAAAACAATAACGAAAATTTGTATTCACCAAACAATCACTTTTTTATTCTTGAGATTTTGGACATGATGACTGCTTCAACGGTTGAATAAATCATGTAGACAAACATTAACAAAAATAAATCCGGCTTATGTAAATCTTTTCGAAGTGTAACTAATAAAATACCTACACCTATAATACATAAAAATAGTTTAATCAATGTGGCTAACATTACGCCTCGAACAAACTGATTAGGGTTTTCATGTGAAATCGATTTCTCAGTAAAATAAAAAGACAAAAAAGCAATACCTGCTAATATGATTGTACCAAATTGAACAACATTCCTTGTAAAAAGTCCATTTGTTGATGACATAAAATACTCGATACCTAAAAGGATAGCCGTAATTATTAATAAAAGAATGTAAAATTTATGTTTCATTTTTTGTAGAATCTTTATATACTTTCCAAAAAATACCAATTAATACCAATAAAGGCAATAAAATAGTGGCAATAGGGAATTTTAAATTAGTTTGTTTATCTATTTTTATGCCAATAAAAATAGTCACGCCAAGCGTGACTATTATTTGAGTAGCTAAGCCACCATATTTTAAAAGCTCATGATTACGCATTCAACGCTGTGGTTGTTTTGGCAACTGGCGTTTCTACTTTTGGAGCTGCAACTGGATTCACTGGATTACCCATTGAACAGTTTCCATTAAATTTAACACCACTTTCTATAACGATTTTACCAGTATTGATATCTCCATCTATTACTGCTGAACCTTTTAAGAAAAGAACATCCGCTATTCTTAATTTCCCTGTCACTTTACCAGCAATATCTCCATTTGAACAAATAATATCTCCTTCTACTTTACCAGAAGTTGAAATAATTACTTTTCCCTTTGAAGTAACACTTCCTTTTATTAAACCTTCAATTTTAATATCTCCTTCAATTTTAATTTGACCTTCCAAAGTAGTTCCTTCAGAAATAGTTGTCAAAGAAGAACTTGAGTATGTAGCCGAACTTTGTGCAGGTTGTGAATGTACTGGATTTACAGTTGAATTTACTGATTTTGTAGCGGTATTCGAATTTGATTGAGATGATGAAGCATCTTTATTAGTTGAGAAAATAGACATATTATTAAAAATTTAGAAACAAATATAAAAAAGAAATATGAAGATAAAACACTAAATAAGAATCTT
>CANGUS010000198.1 GCA_947457085.1 Bacteroidota bacterium | reverse complement strand
TCTTTGATAAAAGGGGATTTCATGGAAGCATTTTATATTAATCCAATGGGTTATTTAATTGCATTCATTTTATTTTTGTCTCCAATTTGGATTATTGCGGATGTAATAACTAAAAGAAACTCATTATTTAATTTTTATCAAAGAGTAGAAACCGAAATAAAGAAACCACAACTCGCCATTCCATTGGTCATCATTGTCATTATCAATTGGATTTGGAACATAACAAAAGGACTATGATACAAGTAAAACAATTTGCCTACCAGCCAGGAGAGCATGAAGCAGAAACGGCTTCCAATAGTTATTTAATGTCGTTAATTGCTATTATCGTTGGATTGCCTTTGCCTATTATAAATCTTATTGCGACTTTGATATTTTATGTAGGAAACCGCAAAGGATCTTATTTTATTCGTTGGCATTGTACGCAAGCTTTGCTATCTCAATTGTCTATGCTATTTATTAATAGCTATGGTTTTTGGTGGACTATTTCTATCATGTTTACAAATGAAATTATTACAACCAATTATATCGCCTATATGATAGTTGCTTTTATCTTCAACATCATAGAATTTATAACAACCATTTATACGGCCATTAAAACAAGAAAAGGCATTCATGTAGAATGGTGGTTTTATGGCAGTTTGACATCCCTAATTTGTAAATCATAAATATGAAAAAAACGATTATCCAAGGAGCAGTAACCATGCTATTATTTTTTGGTACTTGGTTTTTGCTTACCCAAATAGATTGGGTGCGCATCTTCAATGTTCAAAAAGTAAGCGACAAAACAGAAGAAAAATTAGGAGATCTTTTTTGGGAAGCTTTCCAAAAGAATGAACAAGAAAATAAAAATCCATTTGTTGTCAATACGATAGACAGTATGGTTAATCGAATATGCTCCGCCAATCATATCGATAGAGAAGCGATAAAAGTACACCTCTTTAATAAAGAGGAAATCAATGCATTTGCTTTGCCTAATGGTCATTTAATTGTTTACACTGGTTTAATCACAAATGCAGACAATCAAGAAGAACTGTGCGGGGTTATTTGCCATGAGATGGCGCACATTCGTTTGAATCATGTGATGAAAAAACTAATCAAAGAAGTCGGACTGTCCGTATTAATTTCCATGACAACCGGCAAAGGAGGTACTGAGGTAATAAAAGAAACCGCCAAGATGCTTTCATCAACGGCATTTGATAGAAGTCTAGAAAAAGAAGCAGATATAAAAGCAGTAGACTATCTTATCAAAGCAAAAATAAATCCAGCGCCATTTGCTGATTTTCTATTCAAACTTTCAGAGAAAGAAAATGAATTGACACCATATTCTGATTGGATGAGCACCCATCCAGATTCAAAAGTAAGGGCTGCATACATAGTGGATTATTGCAAAGACAAACAATCAAACTATACCGGCCTGATCACAAATGCAAGTTGGGAAAAGCTGAAAGAAAAGTTGATTAAAAAATAAAATTAATAGCGGAATGTATGCAAATTAATAGTAGCTCTTTTTAAATAAACCCGAGCATTCGTTATATAGTTTAAACATATACTTTTTGTAGATAGATGAAATAATTAGTAAGTTTGTTTTGACTGGATATGTTATAGGGTCAACATTTAAAATAACCGATAATATGAATATAGAAACAATAATTAAAAAAGGAACAAACTATAATATTTCTAAAGAATACCTAGATTCAAAAGAAAGAGGAAGGGTAGAATTTGTGACCAAATTTCCTATTGATAAGATTTCTGAAATGACACTGGACGATTATGTTTTAGGTAATGATAAAGAGAGTTTCTGTTATTGGTTAGAGTTTAAAAAAATTGAAGAAAAAGTAATAGTTTTTGGTATTGGTGGAGGTAATGCATCTAAATTCGGAATATATAAATCAAAGGAAGGGTTTTATCAAATAGGATACGGTAAAAATAAAAAAGCATTGCAAGGAAAAGATTTAGATGATTATTTTGATTCAATAAAATTTGTAATAGCAAATGCATTAAAATGTGTAGAAGAAGATAGAGTAGAAAATATAAAACAAATGAAAATCCCATTTGGAAATATGGTTTTGCTTAAAATACTATCCATTTATTATCCTTCGAAATTTATTACAATTGGTGCATCGAATGCATTAATTGACTTTGCAAAGGATATTGAACTACAAAACATTGATCTAAATGCAAACAATCTGATTGAAATTAACTACCAATGTAAAAAAGCAATTGATAAAATTCCCGAATTTCAAGATTGGCCATATGAAAAAACAGGAACTTTTATATGGGAAAATTATAGACCTATTAAAGAGAAAAAAAATAGTGATTTGAAAATAAAATATTGGATATATGCTCCTGGTGAGAATGCAATAAAGTGGGATGAATTCTATAATAATGGTATAATGGCTTTAGGTTGGGAAAAAATAGGTGATTTAAATCAATATACTTCTCGTAATGAGATTAAAACATCTTTAGTAAATAATTATGGAGGAGAAGGCTCTAAAATGAATGATGTTTCAGCAAATGATGATTTTATAAATAATATAAATATTGGGGATGTTATTATCGTAAAAAAAGGCAGAAGTGAATTACTTGGCTATGGTTTAGTAACTTCTGCTTATTTTTTTGATATCAATAGAAATGATTATCATAGTTGCAGGAAAGTTGATTGGAAACTAAAAGGAAATTGGAAGCTGAATTTTAGTCTTGTATTAAAAACATTAACAGATATTACAAAGTATTCATCAACGTTACCTGAATATAGCACCTTCTACAATCAATTATTAGGAATTATGACACATACAAAACCTGACATTAATAGTGTAGTTAACTATCCTTTAAACACAATTCTTTACGGCCCTCCTGGTACTGGAAAAACGTATAATACTATTTTGAGAGCAGCCGAAATAGTTGTAAATAAGAAAATAGATTCATATCAAGAAGCATTGAAGATATTTAATGAAAATCTTCATAACAGAATTGAGTTTATAACTTTCCATCAAAATTATAGTTATGAAGATTTTATTCAAGGCCTAAGACCCGAAACTGACAATAAATCAACTTTAACATTTGACAAGAAAGATGGCGTTTTTAAAAAAATTGCTGAGAAAGCTTTAGAAAATATAAAACTATCGGAGAAAGATCCATTAGAGCTTTCTTCCGAAGCCTTATTCGACAATGCTCTTGAAAAATTCAAAGAGGTTATAGAAGAAAATGAAGCTAATTATCCAATTAATGAGACTGCCTATATTATGGAAGTTGAACAAGATGCTTTTAGATATACTGGTGAAAAATGGACAAATCATTCTAATGGCTTGCGCATGAAATTTAGCGACTTAAAGGAGTTTTATAAAAACGGAGTAAAAAGCAGAAAAGACGTTAAATATTTAAGCAATATTTCAGGATTAGCTGGACAACACGCAACATATTACTTTTTAGTATACGAGAATATTATAAAACACTTACCTAAAAAGATAAATGCTCCATTAAAAGTTGAGAGAAAAAATTATGTAATTGTAATTGATGAAATTAATCGTGCTAATATTTCTCGCGTTTTTGGAGAACTTATCACTTTAATTGAACCTGATAAAAGATCCCATGGGGCAATTCCGTTAGAAGCAAAATTACCCTCAGGTGATTACTTTATCGTACCTTCTAATCTATATATCATCGGCACAATGAATACTGCAGACAAATCTATTGCTTTACTTGATATAGCGCTAAGAAGACGTTTTGAATTTGAATCAATGTATCCTTTATATGAAATTAAAGGTTCTGAAATTTATGATAAGGATATATTATTAAAAATAAATGAGCAAATAATTAAATCAAAAGGCCATGACTTTCAAATTGGACATGCTTACTTTATGGGTGAGAATAAAGATTTAATACAAAGAATGAATAAAAAAGTAATTCCTCTGCTATTAGAGTACTTCATGAATAATGAAAAAGAAGTAAAAGAAATATTATTTAATGCAGGACTTCAAATAGAAGAAAACTCATGGCCAATAAAAATCACTGGGAAACGTGCTT
>CANGUS010000197.1 GCA_947457085.1 Bacteroidota bacterium | reverse complement strand
TAAAACTTATTTAATAACAGATAATTTTTGTGTTGCAACAAACTCATTGCTTGTTAAACGAACAGAATAAATTCCGTTTGATAACATATTTGTATTAAACATGAATTTATTATTTCCTGCATTTAATTTTTCTGTGTTTGAGGAAACAACTTTACCATTCAAATCAACTATTGCATTAATTTGTTTTAATGAATATAATTTCAGCTCATTTTGTTGCTTTGTTATAAAAAGTATTCATTGCTATTACATGAGGTAGGCTTATACATGCTATAAACATAAAAAAAAATGCTGTAAAGTCGTTGTTTTGTGTTTTTAATAAACCAGTTTGAATCAAATAGATGGTAAGTATAAAAAACACAATAGCACCTATATTAAATGGAAGAGCTTTTTTAAATAGTTCAAGATTATTCGTATTTAAACCTTTTTTCAGATGCATCCAACCAAATATACTGTGTTGAGCAATAAAATAAATTGCAAAGCTGGTTAATAAAGGTAAAAATAGACCAATAGTTAACATCAATATGCTGTAAGTCATCGCTTTTTTTCTTTCAAAAAAACTCCATAAAAGACCAATTAAAGACAATACTGGGCCAATTTTGATGGCAACTGACATTGGAATAAGCAATGGCGTTACTCCTAAATGTACGATGATGCAATTGGTTTCATTTAAGTGACCTAACAAAATAATTCCAAATAATAATGTACCCCAGAGCACAATTTTTAAATTATTGCTTTGACGTAACTTCCATTCTTGCAAGTCGCATTGTCCAAAATGCCAAATAGAATAAGATATAAAAATAATCATGGAAAGGTTTGGTAATAATATCCAGAGCATGAAATACAAAAAGAACAATGCTATGTAACGCAATATGAATTGGTAATTTATTTTATCATGATACAAACCAATTACTAAAAGATGATCAATTGCACCATGCGGGAAACCAACTGTTAATAAACCCAATACGAATAGAAGGTATTGAATGAAATTAAAATAATTAGGAAAAATAAGATAGCAGGCTAATAATAAAATAGCAATAAACAATCCGAAAATTGATATATAATTGTTTACGATAATTTTAATAGTTGTTATCAATATTTACTTTTTATATTCAACCGTATTTATTTGAAATAGGCAATAATTCGACTAAAATGGTATTAAATAAAAGAAGTTGGCGGTAATAACCCTAAATGCATTTGCGAAGAACAAATATTAATTTACCGCAAATGTTTTTGGGAGCCGCCAACTTCTATAAATGCTTTTTTAAGCTATATTAATTAATCCTCTGATCTTGAAAGAGAATAAATTACCAAACCAAAGCCAATTTTATTAATTGCATCTGCAATGTTGTAAACTATGTCCATTGCATGTGATGCCGCAGCTGGGTCAGAAACTAATTGAATTCCGAATAATCCTCCTGGTGTACCTAAAATGTAACCCAATGGATAAATAGCCCAGCCAACCAATACGAACCAAGCCAAAATTCTTGTCGCTTTTGCAACTTGTGGTCCAGCTGTCTGAGATAATTTTGCAACTTCACCAAACCAAATTAAATAAGCAATGTAGAAGTAAGCAGCTCCAGAAATTACTCCCCAAATAACACTGCTTCCACGGTAAACGGTTTCTCCAAAATAACCGGTAACTAGCATCACTATTGAAGCAAAAATCAATTTCCATAATAAAGAGACTTTAGCTCCTGCTTTTTTGGTTATAAGATAGAATTCAACACACATTAAAGGCACAGTAAGAATCCAATCTACATAACGGAAAAAAGTTGGTGAATCTCCTGTTTCAAGATTATAACCTCGCATGTAATAATAGTGCACTGCTGCAATAAAGGTAATTAATCCCGACACAAGTACAGAAGTTCTCCATTTTTGAGAGGTGTTGTTAAGCTCAAAAAAGAAGAATACAGAGGCAGCCATCATAGCCATAGTGCCAATGAAGAAGGTGAATGCAACGTAGTTGTCGCTGGCAATTTTTAAATGTTCCATTTTTTTTTATTTTTTTTGTTTATTAATTTATCCTACTCTTAAGGCTTTTCAGAATCTCCATGTTTTTTTTATTGATTTTCATCTTCAATATTTATTTTACAAACAACTTAGCTTTTTATATTTGTGTACTATCATTGGTTTTATTCTTCCAAATTTATTATTCACATTAACAATTTTAAAACACTTTTACGAAAGTAGACATCATGCACAACAATTGTTACTATATTGTAAATATTTTTCATAGGCTTTTCTTATATATCATTTGATAATATTTTTAAAAATTGTAATTTTTTTGTTGTAATTAGAAAAATTTAGATCATTTTGATACATTTATACCCTAATACCAAGACTATTATTGGGTTTTAAGAATTTATAGAAATTAAGATGGAGGGCACTAAATCCAATATTCTGACCAAAAATGACTTATTTGCATGATTATTTTTTATGGAAATTTTATGGTTAAACTGGATACTTTTGAAATATTTTCATTTACTTTTATACAAAATTTCTAAATCAAATACCTATAATTTGAAAGAATCCATTTGAAAATCATTGCATCTGCATTAGTCAAATCATCATTAATCAAAAAAAAATACAAATTGCAGCTCAAACTTAAAATAGATAGTAATATTGCCGAATGGAAAGCATGATTTGTAATGTTTCAGTTTCAAACGTTTTTAATGAACCTTCTCACAAAGGAGAATTGCACACACAAGTACTTTTTGGTGAAATAGTGACCGTATTGGAAAAAGGAAATGAACATTGGATAAAAATCCAAACAGACAATCAAGAAGATAGTGGATGGGTTTTAGAAACTCAGTATGAAAGGATTGCTGAAGTTCCTAAGCGAATATTATTGAAAAATAATGACTTGTATTTAAGAAAAAACCAAATTCAAATTCCTCTGTTTGCTGGCTCATATATTTTACACGAAGAGTCGTTTACTATCAATAACCATCAATATTGGGTACTTAAAAATGGTTTTGATGATTTTTCATTTGATAAAACAACTTTTGTAAAATCTTTTTTATATGCTCCTTATGTATGGGGTGGACTCACTATTTCGGGCATCGATTGCTCTGGTTTAAGCAAAGCATACTACAAACAATTTGGGGTTTATTTGCCTCATTTAGCATCCAAACAAATAGAAATCGGCGAAATAGTAGACTTTTTACAAGGCGCAAAATTAGGAGACCTGGCATTTTTTATCGACAAAGACAATGAAATTAATCATGTAGGTATTTTAATTTCACCAACTGAAATTTTGCATTCTTCATCCAGCAATGGAGGCGTAGATATCGATTTTATTGACCAAGAAGGTATCATTAACAGAAAAACAAGAAAAAGAACACATTCCTTGCGGGTGGTTAAAAGAATTATTCTTTAAAAGACATGATTTGTTCTATTTCTGCTGCTTTATCTTCCTCATCAATCATTAAATAAACCTGAGACAAGGCTTCTAATTGATTATACATATTTTGATGATTGCTTAAAGGCAAATAAGTATACTCATCGGTTTTTAAGTTGTATTTTTTCAAATAAACATCCACATCATTTTGTGTGTAAATGTTACCGTTATTCGGGTCAATAAAGAATTGAATCTGTAAATTGGCTTCTTCTTTTTTATAAAAATCAAATTGTGTACTGAAATAGGCTAAAATAAATTGCTTTGGCAATTGTATTGCAAACACGGGAATATCTAATTTTTCACAAATAATTTGATACAACAAGCCTAATGAATAATTGTTTCCATTTCGAGTATCTAACACTTCATTAATAAAATAATGAGCTGGTTTATTGACCTCTAAATCGAAACCCGTAAATTTATACATGCTGTAAAAAATACTATTCACAACATTTATTTGCTCCAGAGGCGTTAAGTAGTTATTGACTTCTAACCAACAGCTTTGATAAATAGATTTAATCGTTTTATGAATTTGTTCGTTGTCAAAATCAGCATATAAATAAGACGTTAGCAAAATAGAACCATCTAATAAAGTTGCATTGGGATCTTTAAACCATTTTTTGAAACGG
>CANGUS010000196.1 GCA_947457085.1 Bacteroidota bacterium | reverse complement strand
TTATTTCGATTTCTTTATCTCCTGATGCTTCCAAATGGTCTGCAGAAATAGCTTCATATTGTACAGCAACCTGAGAACCACTTGTGGTAAATTGATCGGCGTGAATGGTGATATCAAAATTAAAAGCTTTTGCTGCTTGTAAATAAGGCGCTATTTCTGATGCAGAAAAAGCAGATGTTTCTATAAATGCATCGATACGCTTTGTAAGATTTTCGGATTGTAAAACAGGAAATAAATTTGTAACTAAATAATCTAAGTACGCTTCGTTTGAACCATTAAAATCTTTTGGTTTAAGATGTGCAGCTAAACATGTAGCCACTAAGTCTGCAGCAGTTTCACTGTTACCACTATTTATAGCACGCAGCATTTTAATTTCTTCTTCCACAGATAAACCATATCCACTTTTAACTTCAATAGTTGTTACCCCCAATTGTAAAAGTTTATTCGCATTTTTAATTACAATTTGAGTTAATTCCTGCTCGGTACATTTTCTTGTTTGTGTAACAGTATCCCAAATACCGCCACCCGACTTTGCAATTTCTAAATAAGAAACACCAGCATTTCGGAGCGCAAAATCACGTGCTCTATTTCCACCAAAACAAATATGGGTGTGACAATCTATATAACCTGGAACAGCAACATAAGCACCATTAAGTTCAGTAATCATTGCTTTTGGATAAGCAGCTAATAATGCATCCCATGTATCAACTGCCTTAATGGTACCATCTTCAATAGCAATACCTGCATTTGAAATTGTATGGAGGGCACTATCATTGATGGGGCCTTTAAGTGCCAAATCCTGTAAACTCACTAATTGACTAATGGGTCCAATTAATTCCATATTGTAGTATTATAACACAATGTAAGAATTATTCGAAAAAGCCGGTATGAATCGATGTTAAAGAGTGGTTTTAATTAGCCTCTTTTTTTATTGCGAAGAAGTTTAGGGCCATACCAAAGCCAAAAGCCTGTAGCACAAAATAAAAATAAGGCAGTACCCATAATTAAAGTATATGCAAGTTTTATGGGCTCCCCTTTGGTATTAAAATAGGTATCTAAAAAAGAAGCGTCATGAATGTCTTCTACAAAATCAGATTTGCGCAGGTTTACCTGCAAAACGTTTCCTGTGGCACCATCCAATTGCACTTCCCAATAATGTTTGGCATACACAAACTTAACAATACCCTTATCTTTTCGAATATCGATACGGTCCAAGTCAGTAGATAAAGTTGTATCTACCCTTTGCAGGAGCGTACTATCTGCTATGGCATGTAATGATGCAATGGATTTCCAGACGGCCAAATTAGTGGAAGTTCCTTTAGTTGTTACAGGCAATAACCATCCATTCGTATTTTTTTTCCAGCCTAGTAAAGCACCTGTTATAGCAACAACAAAAAAGAAAATAAATAAAACAGCACCCATCATACGGTGCACTTTTCTAAATATTCTCAAAACAGTTACTTGCATCATTCAAAGTTATGTAAATCTGAAAGATTTAATGATTTTGTATTAGGCTTAAATTCAAATATTTCAAAAAAAAGTTTATTTTCATTGGAATTAAATACTATGGAAGTACATCACGCACACCACCCTGCTCACAAGAAAAAAATTAGTGAGTATTTTTTAGAATTTTTCATGTTATTTTTTGCAGTTACCCTTGGTTTTTTTGCAGAAAATCAAAGAGAGCATTATATAGAAGGTCAGAGAGAAATTCAATACATGGAAAGCCTTATCGAAGACTTGGCAAAAGACAAATTCGATTTAAGTGAGTCAAAAAAATATACAATTACACAAACAAAATATATTGATACTGCCATCTCTTTACTATCGGAAAATAAGTGGACACCAGAAAACATAAAAACAATGTATCGTGCTAGCTTAAAAGTAGGTGGCAGTAGACCTGCTACATTTATTGATAGAACTTCGGCTCAATTAAGATCTGGCGGCATGCGACTCATAAAAGATAAAAAAGTAGCTACCCTAATTACAGAGTATTGGCAGCTAATTGCACAATATAACGAATTTGAAACAGTTGCCATTCACGAATACAAATTGAATGTTAAAAATATGACTTATAAAATTTTTGATGGAACCAACTATCTAAATGCGAAAAATAAAATCATAAAAGATGGTGCAACATTAATGACATATGATAAAAACTTTTTGCTTGAGTATAACAATAGGTTACTCAATTTAAATTATGATTTAAAGGCTTTTATAAATAGATTCTTTTATGAAAATATTGAAAAGAAAATCGACGAATTACAAAAAGCAATTTCGGAATCGTATCATATAGCAATACCTGCTACGCCAAATAAATATTAAAATGGAAGTACACCACCACTCACACAAACCAAAAAACTGGAAAGAATACATCACCGAGTTTATTATGCTGTTTGCAGCCGTTACCCTTGGTTTTTTTGCAGAAAATTTAAGAGAGCATAGCATAATTGAACACCGCATCGAACAAAATAAAATTGCTATTTTGAAAGATTTAGAAGCAGATGCGGTTAGCATAGATAGTATTTTAGTAACTGAGCAGGCATCCATTAATACATTTGATAGAATCATGAATCTATTGTATCTATCAAAAAATAAGAGCATCAATGAGTCGCAATTAATGGATTCCATTAAATCTATTCCAGATATTATCGCTACTACATTTACACTTTATGTAAATAATAGTTCTTTTAAAAATATGCAGTCTAGTGGACTACTTAGCTATGTTGAGGAAGAGGAGGTAAAAACTAGTTTGTCTTATTATTATGAGGTGGTTTTTAAAAGAATAGAAAGTAATAATAGTTTTTTTGATCAAGTTGGCACAGAACTCAATGGAATTTTACCCATCGGAATTGGAACCTACATAAGAAAAGTGAGGACCGACTCAACAATCTATGATTTAAATAAACCAAGCAATTATTTAAATTTTATGCTAAGCTTAAACGAAACAAAAAATCTTTTACAATCAGAAAAGTTTATTTACGATTTACAAAGATATTATAATCAAATATTTGTGTACCAACTAGCACTCAAACTGGCAAAAGAAGAAAATAATAAATTAATTCAATTATTAAAATCAGAAAATAAGTAAACCACAATATGGAAGTACATCGCCCCAAATTTTTGAAAGGATTTTTAGAAGAGGTATCTATTATTTTATTAAGTATTTCATTGGCAGTTGTTGCCGAGCGTATGGTAGAACATTATGTGCATACCAAACAAGGAGAAGCAGCACTAGTAAGACTTGCAGCAGAAATGAAAAGAGATGCCGCTGATTTTAAGTTTAATGTAACCATCCATAAAAATGCGATTGAAGCCGAAGATAAATTAACAGCATGGTCTAAAGGTGAAATAGAAATTAGTGACGACTCGCTTTCTATTTATCTTTCCAATGCCCTTGATTTTACATTTTTTGCTAGCAATACTTCAGAATTTGAATCTCTAAAAGCAACTAGCAAATTAGCTTATATCGAAAATCATGAATTACTTTCAAAAATAATTGTTAACTACAATAGATACGAAGATTTTAAACTAGGTACTACTATCGAAAATGATTTAGTACAAAGGCTATTTGCCGTTATCAGACAAAAGGTGAAATATAGTTTTAATTCCATTCAAGAGCAACCACACTACCGCTTTGATGGCGCTGATATAAAGCAACAATTGAGAAGCAACCAAGAATTCTTAAACTTATTACAAGAAAAGAAATTACTAGATACCCAAACCTTATATTGGAATCAGTCAGGCTTTAATAGAACGAACAAATTAATTAAACAAATAGAAGAAGAAACAAAATAAATGGAAGTACATCACCACCCGCATATTCCAACCCATGCAAAACCATGGAAAGAATATTTATTAGAAGGCTTAATGATTTTTATTGCTGTAACCCTCGGTTATGGTGCCGAAAATGTTAGAGAACATTATGTAGAAACTAAAAAAGCGCTTGTTAGTGCGAAAAATTTATACGTTGACGTAATTAACGACTCTATCGGATATGCAAATACAATAAAAAGTAGAGCTAAACAAGATAGCTGTTTTGAAATTATTAATGCTTA
>CANGUS010000195.1 GCA_947457085.1 Bacteroidota bacterium | reverse complement strand
TAAATATAAGGTAAGCGAAGGAAAAATAATCCATGGTGCTTGCTTTCTAAAATGATTATATCATTTTGTTTCTTTTTATCAAATAAGAGAGCAATACTTTATCAAATCCTTCATTGATGTCGGCATCCACGATATCAATGCCAAACTGCCCACACTTTAAATTCAATTGCTTGCGATATTCAGTCATCTGTTCGGTATAAGCATCTTTCAATTGGGTTGAATTCATTTTTAAGGTTTCGCCCGATTCTAAATCAATAAATTCATAAGGTCTATTTTCAAATTCAAAATCGACTTCATATTTTTTGTCTTGCACATGAAATAAAATTACTTCATGTTTGTTGTACTTTAAATGTTGCAATGCATCAAAAATTTCATCAGTTTCGGAAACTTTATCAAGCATATCACTAAAAATAACAACCAACGAACGTTTATGAATATTTTCGGCAATTTGATGTAAAATTTTGGAAGCAGCGGTAGATTGATTGGGAGTGTTCGCTTTGGCTAATTTCTCTAATTCGGTCATCAACATTTTTTGATGAACCGTATTGCTTTTACATTGAGTGTGCAATTTTAAATCGGTATCAAAAATGGAAAGACCGGAAGCGTCCAATTGTTTTTTTAAAATAGTGGCAATGGAAGCGGCTGCTAAACAAGCAAATTGCAATTTATTCGCTACTTGTCGATCTTGAGGAAACAGCATCGATGAGGAACTATCGATTACGAGTTGACAACGCAGGTTTGTTTCCTCTTCATATTTTTTAATAAACAATTTGTCAGACCGACCAAAAACTTTCCAATCGATGTGTTTCAAATTGTCGCCGGTGTTATACAGCCTGTGTTCAGCAAATTCAACAGAAAAACCATGGAAAGGGCTTTTATGCAAACCAATGATAAATCCTTCTACCACTTGTTTTGCAAGCAATTCGATGTTTTCTAACTGTTGTTGTAATTGCATGATTTAAAAATAATTGGTAAATTTATTCTATATAGTTGTGTTGAAAAAATAAGTTTTGTTATATTTGACTGAATTTTTAACAAGCATGAAAAATATTTTACTGATAATTGCTATTTTGTCTTCTCTTACTATGGGATCTTGTACGCAAGAATACACTTGTCAGTGTATCGTAAAATATACAGGCAAGCCTCCAGGCTTAACAGACAGTGCATTGCATGAATTTGCTATCCGAGATACAAAAAAAGAAGCGAAATCTAAATGTGAAGCCAACTCCACAACGGCAACAGTAGATAACGTGACCATGACAGAAAAATGTAGATTATATTAATCTGTAAACATAAAAAAGTAAATGATTGTCTTTCGGGCAATCATTTTTTTTGCTTCCTATAGCATACAAATTATCCAATTCAATTTCCCATTTGCAATTCATTTATATTATTTTATTAAAATTTAATAAAATGGGTAAAATTGTTCTAAAGATTCAACTAATATTTATGACAATTGGTATAACTTTGCCCACCTATGTCAGACGAAATTCTTCATGAATGTGGGATTGCTTACTTAAGATTACGCAAACCCTTAGAATATTATCATCAACAATACGGCACTGCTTTTTGGGGCTTAAATAAGCTCTACTTAATGATGGAAAAGCAGCACAACAGGGGCCAGGATGGTGCTGGAATTGCTACCGTTAAGCTCAATATGCCTGAAGGACACCCTTTTATGAAACCAATGAGCAGCAATTTAACCCAAAGCATTGGCGTTATTTTCAAAGAAGTTCAACAAGAAATTGCAGATGTAGAAAAACTACGCCCTGATATTAGAAATTACCCCCACCTTTTAAAAGGATATTTAAGCTACATGGGCGAAGTAATGATGGGACACCTACGTTATGGAACTCAAGGAAAAAACAATATCGAAAATTGCCACCCATTTGTGAAAGGCGATGTGAGTCCCTTGAAGAGTATTGCATTGGCTGGTAATTTTAATCTAGTTAATACCCAAGAATTATTTTCTTTCGTAAATCAACAAGAAGACACCAGCATAGATAATTGTGAAAGTGATTTAAGTGCCATGTTGGAAGTGATTCATTTCTTTTTAAAAGAGGCAGTAGAAGCAGATCCGACACAGATACAATGGGTAGACATTTTAAGCAAAGCAACCAATAAATTTGATGGAGGTTTTGTAGTAGAAGGATTGTGTGGCAATGGCGATAGTTTTGTATTACGAGACAAACATGGTATTCGACCAGCCTATTATTATATTGATGAAGAAACGATAGCAGTTGCTTCTGAAAGACCCGTTTTAATGACCGCATTTAAAACGACCATCGACCACATTAAAGAATTGCCTGCAGGCCATGCATTGATCGTAAAAGCAGATGGAAGTTATACATTGGAGCGCATCATGGAAGAAACGGAGAAGAAGGCGTGTAGCTTTGAACGCATTTATTTTTCTCGTGGCAGTGATGCAGAAATATACAATGAACGAAAACAATTGGGTCGCTTACTATCTGAGAAAGTATTGAAATCGATTAACCACGACTTAAGAAATACGATTTTTTCATTTATTCCCAATACTGCCGAAGTGGCGTTTTATGGTTTAATCAAAGGTGCTGAAGCATATTTAAATGAAATCAAAATTCAACGCATTCAAAGTTGGGATAAAGATTTTGATGAAGAGAAACTGCGTGAAATGATTGAGCGCAGGGTTCGCATTGAAAAAATAGCAATCAAAGACGTAAAAATGAGAACCTTCATTACGGAAGAAAGTGCTCGGAATGAAATGGTGCAACATGTTTATGATATCACTTATGGAACTGTTCGCGCTGGCATAGATAGTATGGTCATTATTGATGATTCAATCGTCAGAGGCACTACGCTTCGAGAAAGTATTATTCGAATGTTGGATCGATTAGGACCTAAAAAAATTACGGTAGTATCCAGTGCTCCACAAATTCGTTATCCTGATTGTTATGGAATCGACATGAGTAAGATGGGTGATTTTATAGCCTTTCAAGCGACAGTTGAATTATTGAAAGAAAACAATAAAGCCCATTTACTAGCTGATGTGTATGCAGAATGTTTGCAAGCACAAAAATCTAACACGTTGACTTCTGAAAACTTTGTTAAGAAAATTTACAAACAGTTTTCGGTGGATGAAATCAGTGTAAAAATTGGTCAAATGTTGCGACCTGAAGATGTACATGCAGAAATAGATTTAATTTACCAAAGCATTGAAGATTTGCACAGTGCTTGCCCTGATAACAAAGGAGATTGGTATTTTACAGGAGATTATCCAACACCCGGAGGAAATGCAGTTGTCAACAAAGCGTTCATGAATTACATGGAAGGCAAAGATGGCCGAGGATATTAGTAATGATTAATTGTAAAATTTAAACAATTGCATGAATTTCTTTTTAATGCAATTGAACCAATTATCATTTTAAAAAATATCAATTCATTAAATGAACATCAAATGTTCATCAAAAGTTTGTACTTTTTTGTATGGATACGTGTCAACAATATATTGTAATGTCTCTTGAATATTATTTGCTTGAATGTTTATATCCGCTCTTTTTTCATTGTACCAATGAGTAATTTTAGTAGCAAAAGTTTGATCAATAGAGTCTAATACAGTTACCCCCATTTTTTGTAGAGCAGCCGCATTACATTCTTGCTCATAATGATCTTTTATAGGAATGCTCATTAACTTCTTCCCTAAATAAAGCGCTTCTGAAGGGGTTTCAAAACCACCACCCGTTATCAATCCGTGACAAGACAACAAGCTTTCGTTAAACAATTTTTGAAATATAGGAAAGTAGGTAATATTACCTTCAGTATAACTATTTTTCACAGAAGACAAGAACCAATGAAAATGAATATCTGGTAATTGATTGAAGGTAGCTTTCAAACACTCTTCTTGAAATGCAGGTAAATAAACCGTTACATGCTTTTGATCAGTAACTTCTT
The DNA here is from genome assembly GCA_947457085.1 of Bacteroidota bacterium. GTDB lineage: Bacteria > Bacteroidota > Bacteroidia > Chitinophagales > Chitinophagaceae > OLB11. Next base: position 133 of record CANGUS010000195.1, on the reverse strand, counting down.
GATTCATCATTTCTTCTTTTATAACAGGAGAAAAAATATAATCATCGTAGCTTTGAAAATGCAATCCTACATAATTAGTAGATTTTGCAAAGTTTTTTAATACTAATTCACCTAACATATTTTTTTTATTTGG
>CANGUS010000194.1 GCA_947457085.1 Bacteroidota bacterium | reverse complement strand
ATGGCGATGCATTGGAAGTTACCTGTGATATTTATTTGCGAAAATAACTATTATGCAATGGGGACATCTGTAGAAAGGACTTCGAATGTATTAGATATTTATAAATTTGCTGATGCATATGACATGCCTGGCGACAGCGTAGATGGCATGAAGCCAGAAGATGTGCATGAAGGTGTAGAAAGAGCAGTAAAAAGAGCAAGAGATGGTGGTGGTCCAACATTATTAGAAATCAAAACATATCGATACAAAGGACATTCCATGAGTGATCCAGCGAAGTACAGAACAAAAGAAGAATTAGAAGAATTTAAATTAAAAGATCCTATCGAACATGTTTTAAATGTAATTAGAGAAAACAATTACGCTACCGAAGCGGAAATTGAAGAGATCAATAACAAAATAAAAGCAGAAATTGACGATTGCGTTGAATTCGCTGAAAACTCTCCATATCCTGACGTTTCAGAAGTTTATAAAGATATTTATTTAGATGAAAGCTATCCATTTATCTTGGATTAAAATAAAAAAGACAACTTGAGGTTGTCTTTTTTTATGCCTTAATTTATATTTAAATCCAATAGTTCTTGCTGCAAACTCTCTCCCCTATCTAAATTGTACCATTGTTGCAAACCCATTTTCTGCTGATCTAATGGCAATCCTTGTGCTTTTAAATGCATAAAATGATTTTGTCCTGCAACTGGTCTTGGGCCCCAAGTGTATAAATCTTCATTTTGGTCATTTCGTACAATTAATTTAGGCACTGATTTACTCCCATTTGTCAAATAATTCTCTATTTCGGAATCTATATCCCTCAATTGAATTTCTAAAGAAATTAAAGGATTTACATTACTTAACAGATAAATAAAAGGAATAATGTGTGCTGCATCGCCACACCAAGGCTCTGTAATAAGAACCCAATTTTGTGGAGCTGAAATCTCTTTTAATTTAATAACTAATTCTTCATTTAAAACACCCTGTTTCAACCATCTATTCATTCTTGAAATATTTAATTTGGTATATTCCATAAAATGAGGGTCATCGTAAGGAGTTGTCGTTATTTTTCCTTCTAAAACTTTGTTGAAATATTCTATATAATCTGACCAATTCATTTCACATTTTTGTGCAAATGTATTCATTTATTGTTTAACGTATTGCAACGAATATCACTCAAATTTATTTCTTTTTACAAAAAATAGAATATGCTATTTTTCAAATTTGTATATTTGAACACTTCAAAACAAATACTCTTTCATGCAATATAATTTCAACGAAATAGAAAAAAAATGGCAAGCTTATTGGAATGAAAATAACTCTTACAAAGTTGAGAATGATTTTTCAAAACCCAAGTGCTATGTGCTTGACATGTTCCCCTATCCTTCAGGTGCCGGTTTGCATGTTGGACATCCATTAGGTTATATTGCATCCGATATTTATGCTCGTTATAAACGATTGAAAGGCTTTAATGTATTGCACCCAATGGGCTTTGATGCATTTGGTTTGCCTGCCGAACAATATGCCATTGAAACAGGTCAGCATCCAGCAACAACAACTAAAGTAAATATTGAAAGATACAAAGAGCAATTAGGCAAAATTGGTTTTTGTTATGATTGGAGTAGGGAAGTAAAAACATCCGATCCTAATTATTATAAATGGACACAGTGGATTTTTTTACAATTATACAACTCATGGTATAATCCGAAAACAAATAAAGCTGAAAAAATCGAAACGATTTTTGATGCTGGATGTCCAATGTCAGATGTAAGAAATACAGAACCCGATACTCCAATATCAAACATCGAACATCGTTTAATGGAATATCGTTTGGCTTATAAAAAAGAAAGTTACGTCAATTGGTGTGAAGCATTAGGAACAGTACTTGCAAATGACGAAGTGGTAAATGGTGTTTCTGAACGAGGTGGCCATCCTGTTGAGCGAAAATTAATGAGTCAATGGTTTTTAAGAATCACTGCATTTGCAGAAAGGCTTTTAATGAGTTTAGATAATTTAGATTTTCCTGAGAGCTTAAAAGAAATGCAACGTAATTGGATTGGCAAAAGTGTGGGAGCAGAAATTAAATTCGATGTCAGATGTCAGATGTCAGATGTCAACAATACAGATAAAACTGACAACCAGCATCCGTCATCTGGAATCAATGTATTCACAACACGTCCTGATACTATCTTCGGTGTTTCTTTTATGGTGTTGGCCCCTGAGCATGAATTAGTCAATTTAATTACCACAGCAGATCAAAAACAAGCTATTGAGGAATATCAAAAATTCACTTCTTCACGAAGTGAACGGGAACGTTTAGCAGAAACAAAAACAATTTCAGGTTGTTTCACTGGTGCTTATGCCATTCATCCTTTTACGGGAAAAGAAATTCCAATATGGATTTCTGAATATGTATTGGCGAGTTATGGCACAGGTGCTATTATGGCTGTGCCTTGTGGAGATGAGCGTGATTATGCTTTTGCAAAGCACTTCAATATAGAGATTCCATGTATTTTTAAAGATATTGACAACAGTGAAAAAGCATGCAGCGATAAAAATGTAATAATTTCCAATTCAGATTTTATTTCAGATTTAACAGTTAAAGAAGCGAGCAAACTTGCAATTGAAAAAATTGAAGAACAAAAAATTGGTTCTCGAAAAGTAAATTATAGAATGCGTGATGCAGGATTTAGTCGTCAAAGATATTGGGGCGAACCTTTTCCAATTGTGTATGACGAAAATGGAACTGCCATTGCATTAACAGACAAAGAATTGCCACTTGAACTTCCATTTTTAGAAACCTACAGTGCTGGCCCTAATGGGAAAGGACCATTAGCCAATGCAACAGATTGGGTAAACATTTCACAAAGCATACGTGAAACAGATACTATGCCCGGTTATGCTGGAAGCAGCTGGTATTACTTGCGATACATGGACCCTCATAATTCAGAAACTTTTTGTGACAAAATGATCAGTGATTATTGGAATCAAGTAGATGTTTATGTTGGTGGTGCTGAGCATGCCGTTGGACATTTATTATACTCCCGTATGTGGTGTAAAACCTTGCATGACTTAGGATTTATTAGTTATGACGAACCGTACAAAAAATTGATTAATCAAGGAATGATTGGCGGAAGTAGTCGGTTTGTTTATCGAATAAAAAACACAAATCAATTTGTATCTAATGGATTAAAAAATAATTATGATGTCGCTGAAATTCATGTGGATGTGAACATTGTGGATGGATATGAATTAGATTTAGAAGCATTTAAAAAAATAAAAAATAATGAATACTCTAATGCGGAATTCATTTTAGAGAATGGAAAATATATTTGTGGGGAAGCATTTGAAAAAATGTCAAAATCAAAATACAATGTAGTCAATCCCGATGATATTATTTTGCAATATGGTGCTGACACCTTTAGAATGTATGAAATGTTTTTAGGCCCTTTAGAAATGAGTAAACCATGGGACACAAAAGGGATTGAAGGAGTGCATCGTTTCTTGAAAAAATTCTGGCGTTTGTTTTGTGATGAAGCAATAGGTTGTATAGTGACAAGTGAAGTTGCCACAACAGAAGAACTAAAAACCTTACATAAACACATTAAAAAAATTCAACAGGATATAGAAAACTTTGCATTCAACACATCTGTTAGTCAGTTCATGATTATCACCAATGAATTGAGTTCAATGCACTGTCATAAAAAAGAAATTTTAGAACAAGTATTGATTACATTAGTTCCATTTGCACCTCATGTTGCCGAAGAACTATGGTCTGTTATAGGCAACCAAACATCGATTTTAGATGCAACATTTCCTCTATTAAACGATAGTTTGTTGGTTGAAAATTCTTTTAAATATCCAATTGCTATTCAAGGAAAAGCTAGAACTGAAATAGAGTTCGCTTTAGATTTGTCTCAAGAAGATATTGAACATGCAGTGTTAAAAAATGAAATAGTTCAAAAATGGATGGAAGGAAAGCCTATGAAGAAATTCATTTTTAAAAAAGGAATGATGATCAATGTAGTAGTATAATGTATACTTACATATTGCCTTCTTAAAATCTATTATAAATATTT
>CANGUS010000193.1 GCA_947457085.1 Bacteroidota bacterium | reverse complement strand
CTTCGTAACGAGTATTTTATTTACATATTTATGTGAGGGTAATTTACATGGACAAATTTTAAATAACAACAGTTCAGCATTCTCAACTAGTCAAAATCAAGTTGTGGATACTTCCAAAAATAAACAATCCAAAACAGATAATCGAATTGTTATTTACTCATTTACACTGGCAGATACAGCACGACAAGTTTTAGATTCTAGTATTTCTTTTTTAAATAGAAATCCTATTTTAAATAATTGGCAAATAGATTTAGGCAATTTTGGAACGGCGCAAAAATCATTGTTGTTTTCTCCGTCTATGAAAGCAAATATTGCCTTTGGAATAGAAAGTATTCAACCTTATTTATTTACACAAGACAATCAAAAGTTTTACAATACAACTCGGCCATATAGCAATATCTATTACCGAATGGGTTCGAAGTTGGAACAAATGATTGATATTTTGCATACTCAAAACATTCAACCCAATTGGAATTTTGCACTCAATTATAGAAAGATTGGATCACCTGGAAATTATGTCAATCAAGGAGTTAATCATGACAATGCATCCTTTACGACCAACTATTTGTCCAACAATAATCGTTACAGTTTTAATGCTAGTTTTTTATATAATAAATTACAACAAGATGAAAATGGAGGCATACAATCGGATACTTTTTTAACGAATCCTATTTATGCAAATAATAAATTAATTCCTGTTGCAGTAGATGCATTGTCTTTAAATCGTTCAACGGTTTCAAATTATTATAGAAATGTTTCGTTGAACTTTACACAAAATTATTTTTTGGGAAAATATGATACGATAGAAAATGACAGTCTTGGAAAAAATATATTATTTAAACCCATGTTTGGAATTCAGCATCAATTTTATTCTAATTTCAACTATGCTCGTTTCAAAGATTTAACACCTGATTCTACTTTTTATTTCCCATTAGAGTTGCCTACTTTCGCTAAGCGGGATTCTGTTTTTGCCAATCAATTTTTGAATACATTGGGGAATGCATTTTCGTTCATTGGGAATATTCGTTTCAAGAAAAAAATCCTTCAAACTGAGGCGGGTTATGGGATTGAATTAGAAACCCCACACAATGCGTATTTTGATAAAACGTATTTGAATAATTTTCTATTTGCAAAAATAAATAAACCATCCCTGCAAAAAAAAGAATGGCAATATGATGCCGCTGTAAAATTTTATATTTCAGGAGAGCGTGCAATCGGTAATTTTAATTTAACGACACATGCAGGTAAAATGATTAGCCCAACCATAGGGAAAATAGATATTGGTTTTGAACAGTCGTTGCAATCAGCACCTTATTTAATGGCAGATTTTGGCACTAATTATTTACAGCTGAAGACAAGTTTTTCAAAGCAAACTATTTCTAAATTTTACTTAAGTCATTCTAATTTAAAATATAAAACCAATTTACATTTCAATTATTATGTAATCGGAAATTATATTTATCGCGATACAGCTTTGATGGCCAAGCAGTATGCTACAGTGATGCCTATTTTGCAAGGGCTACTATCAAAGCGTTTTGTGTGGAATAAGTTGGTTTTTGACAATGATTTTTTATTACAAATTGCATCTAATAATTTGCCCATACACTTGCCAAGTTTTGCCTCTCGACATCGCATTGCTTATGAAAGCAATTTGATAAAGAAAAAACTACAAACGGCTATTGGATTTGATTTTAGATACAATACTCCTTTTTTCGCAGATTATTATTCCCCTTTGTATTTTTCATTTGTTACCAATTATACAAATAAAATTTCTAATTATCCGCAAGCTGCATTTTTCTTTAATTTTAAAGTAAAACGATTTAGAGCCTCCTTTGCTATTGATGAATTGCAAAATTTCGTGTTAAAAAATAACATGAATTATCATTTATATCCAGCTCAAAATTATACTTTTCGTTTTGGTTTTCATTGGGCCTTTATTAATTAATAAATGAAAAAGTATCATAATATAATTTTAATAATTTTTGTTTTTTTATTTTCATCATTTAAGAAAAAAACAGCTGATTTAATTGTAAAAAATGCTACTATTTACACTGTCAATGACCATTTTGAAAAGGCTTCAATGCTGGTAATTTCAAATGGAAAATTTATAGCTGTTGGTGGGAAAGAGTTGTTGGAAAAATTTCAAGCAAATGAAATAATTGATGCTAAAGGACAATTTATTTATCCTGGATTTATAGATGCCCACTGCCATTTTACAGGGTATGCATTGGATCAATATAAGCTCAATTTGTATGGAACAGCTTCCTATAATGAGATGATAGAAAAAATAGTGGACTACGCTAAAATAAATAAAAGAGAATGGATAGAAGGTAGAATGTGGAGTGAATCCAATTGGAAATATGGTACGTCCATTACAAAAAAAGATTTAGATCGTTTGTTTCCCAATCAGCCAGTTTTTTTATTACGGATTGATGCCCATGCAGCATTGTGCAATCAAAAAGCATTCGACATTGCCGGTATTACTCAGGATACAAAAATTGAAGGTGGCGAAATACAAATCAAAAATAATGAGTTAACCGGATTGCTTTTTGACAATGCAATTGATTTAGTCAAGTCAAAAATACCTTCAGTGGATGAATCAACAGCCATTGAATATTATCAAAAAACAGAACAAGAATTTTTTGAAAATGGCATTACAAGTTTTGTAGATTGTATGGTTGAAAATAGTTGGTGGAAGTGGATGCAAAAGGCATATTTAGATAAAAAATTATCGATTCAATCCAGTTTGTTTTTAACCAATACAACAGAAAATATAAATGATGTATTCTCTCAAAAAATCAATCCAGTGTCAAATGGCAAAGTAGCAGGATTTAAAATTTTTGCGGATGGATCACTCGGATCTCGTGGTGCGTATTTATTAAATGAATATGAAGATCAAAATAATCACAGAGGTTATTTAACCACTTCTATTGCTGCGATTGATTCACTGATTCAAAAGTTGATTAAATCCAATTTTCAATTAGCGATACATGCCATTGGCGATGGTGCGAATCATGAAGTGTTGACTGTTTTTAGTAAATATTTAAAACAAAAGAATGATAGACGTTGGCGTATAGAGCATGCCCAAGTGGTTGATTCAAATGATGTTCATTTGTTTGGAGATTGTTCAATTATTCCATCTGTGCAACCAACTCATGCCATGAGCGATATGGAGTGGGCACAAGATAGAATAGGAGAGCATCGAATGAAAAATGCGTATGCATATAAAACATTATTAAATCAGAATCAATGGTTGCCTTTGGGAACCGATTTTCCTGTTGAAGAACTCAATCCTTTTAGAACTTTTTCTGCTGCTGTATTTAGAAAAAATGAAATGCAAAAACCAACCCAAGGATTCCAATTTGAAAATGCTTTAACAAGAGAAGAAGCCCTTCGAGGAATGACGATTTGGGCTGCAAAATCTGTCTTCAAAGAAAAAGAAGTAGGCAGCATTGAAGTGGGTAAACAGGCAGACTTTGTAATCCTTACTACAGACTTAATGGATGCCAGCATTACTGATATTTATCAGACAAAAGTGGAGCAAGTTTATTTAAATGGGAAGAGAGTAAAATAAAAAATAGCCCAACGTTTCCATTGAGCTATTGATCTTTTAAATTTAAAAAAAATTATTTAATTGCAATTTCTAATACTTCTTGCATGGTATTGACATAATGAAATTTCAATCCTTTGATATAACTTGGATTGATTTCCAAAATGTCTTTTTCATTTTGAGCACACAATAATATTTCTTTCATACCAGCTCGCTTTGCAGCTAATATTTTTTCTTTAATACCACCTACTGGTAACACCTGACCACGAAGGGTAATTTCTCCAGTCATTGCCAAATAAGGTTTTACTTTTTTCTTTGTGAATGCGCTTACCATAGAAGTTAACATAGTAACACCCGCACTTGGTCCATCCTTAGGAACAGCACCTTCTGGTACATGAATGTGTATATTGCTATTTTCTAAAACCTCTTGTTTTACATTTAACTCATCCACATGTGCTTGAATATATGCCAAAGCTGTAGACGCACTTTCTTTCATCACATTGCCTAAATTCCCTGTT
>CANGUS010000192.1 GCA_947457085.1 Bacteroidota bacterium | reverse complement strand
AGCCAATACAAAATCTTTGATGGCTAATTCTTTATTGTTGTGAAAATTTTTTGCGTAAAATTCTGTATACAATTCTATTCTATCCGTTCCTGTATCTTTAGCATGCAAAATCATTTCCTCACTTGGATCTACAAAAATTGAAACGCGAATATTAGCTTGTTTAAAAACACTTATAATATCGGTTAAATACGTTTTATGTTCTTTGGTATTCCAACCATGGTTAGAAGTTAATTGATTTAAACTATCAGGTACTAAGGTCACTTGTGTAGGCTTTGCTGCTAATACTAAATCTATAAATTTTTGTTCGGTAGGATTTCCTTCAATGTTAAATTCAGTCGTAATCACTTTGGTCAAGTCCAACACATCTTGATATCGAATATGGCGTTCATCAGGACGAGGATGCACCGTAATTCCATCAGCTCCAAATTGTTCAATGATTTTAGCCGTTTGTAAAATATCAGGATTATTGCCCCCTCTTGCATTGCGAAGGGTTGCCCATTTATTAATGTTTACTGAAAGTTTTGTCAATGTAGATGAATATTTTATAGCTTACAAAAGTAAATGATTTGATAAGTTAATCGTGTTAATACTGCCATAAAAAAAGCCTCTCCATGGAGAGGCTTTTTTTATTACTATTTTTGATATTATTGCGCTGTTTTTGCACTGTCTTCTGTTGGCATTGCTTCTTCTGCAGGAACAGCTGTAGCATCGTCTGCACCAACACCTGTAGCAGGAGTTTCTGGTTCAATTGCAGCATCTTCAGCACCACCTCCGTTATCATCTTTTGACATATTCACTAACCATTTGCCATCTTTTTTTACTAAGGTAACGTTTTCATCTTTCGACTCACCGCCGATAGTATTTGTAGCTACTAGTGTACATTTGTCACCTTCTATTTTTGGTTCGCCTTTAATTACTACTTTAGAATTTTTAGATAAGTTTTTTACAGAATCTGGTACCATACTAGAGAAGCTTTCTAACATTTCTAACATTTTTCCTGTTTCTGGAGTACCGTATTTTTTTGCAGTCTTGTAATCCATTTTGTTACGAGCTTCTAAAAAGCTAATTGCTACAGATTTTGGATCACTTTTACCACCACAACTTACGATTGCCATAGCTGCAAATGCTACGAATGCCAAAGAAAATAATATTTTTTTCATTTTATTTTTTTTAATGTTTAATTCATCAAAATTAGAGTTAATAAACCAAATGACAAAGCAATTGTGCATCTTTATTGATGAAAATATTGTCGGTAGAAACATATTTAAATCCTTTATGATTGGTTATTGAAAAGAAACTATCTGTATTGAATGTTTGATTAAATGCTTTAAAAACCATTTCAGCACAATATAATCTATCGTTTGATTGTAGATCGAATTCCATATCAAATGGTATTTTTTTTTGATACCAATCGGTAACTATCGCATTCAACTTTTTTTGCTTCTCATCTACAAGGGCATACTTACAAATACCAAATCCTAGATTGTGTGATACGCCTACAAAAGTTTCAAAAGGTTCTTTTCTCAATTTTTCATCTGGATTATCTTCACCCCCTATCGCATGATACACAAACCATTTATTATTTTCTTCAAAAGCAATACCGCAATGAGAGAATGTTTTATCGGTTTTGTTAAGTTGAGCAAACATGCTGCTAATGGCATCATTTCCACTTCGTAGTACAATGATTCCATTTTCCAAAAGCTGCTTACAACTATCAACTTGTCTGCTGTAATCTTTTTTTAAAACAATGTTTGAAATACCCTTCTTGGTTTCGGAATGGGGGGAATCATTGCTGCAGGCCATCAAAAACAAAAAGACAAATACAACATAAGCACTATTTCTTTTTTTCATGCTTCTCATTTTCTACCTGGTTATCTGTATCGTATGCTTTTATTATTGCTTTCACTAATCGATGACGAACTACATCTTCTCCGTCTAACTCAATATGTGCAATTCCATTAATATTTCGTAGTAATCGAATGGCTCTCCCTAATCCACTTTGTTGGTTTTTAGGCAAATCTATTTGCGACATATCACCAGTAATAATTGCTTTAGCAGAAGGTCCTATCCGAGTCAAAAACATTTTAATTTGAAGATCAGTAGTATTTTGTGCTTCATCTAAAATAATAAAAGCATTATCCAATGTTCTACCTCTCATGTAAGCCAATGGAGCCACTTCTATGATTCTATTGGTCATGTAATAATTTAATTTATCAGGCGGCAACATATCATCTAAAGCATCATATAAGGGACGCAAATAGGGATCTATTTTTTCTTTTAAATCACCTGGTAAAAAACCTAAACTTTCTCCTGCTTCTACAGCTGGTCGAGTTAATATTATTTTACGAACGGTTTTATTTTTTAATGCTCTTACTGCCAATGCTACTGCGGTATATGTTTTACCTGTTCCAGCAGGACCAACAGCAAACATGATATCATTTTTATCTGAACAAGACACTAATAATTTTTGATTTCTTGTTTTTGCTTTAATTATTTTTCCATTGTGTCCAAAAACAATTACGTCATTGCCTGTTTCATCGGTTATTTTTTCATTCAAATTTCCATCTTCATCACCTAACAATTGAGAAAAATAATTTTCAGACATATGTCCATTTCTTTCTAAATATTGTATGATCAAATGAATCCGTTCGGAGGCAATGCTGACATCTTCAGGTTTGCCTGATATTTTGATTAATGAACCCCGAGATAGAATTTTCAATAAGGGGAATTTCTTTTTTAGGGTATCAAATTTATTGTTGTTTACACCAAAAAACTCAATTGGATTAATGGTTTCTAAATTTATTATTTGCTCTGTCAAATTGCTTTATTTTATATATTCTACAATAATAATCAATATTCAAATAACATACACATGACTTTATTGTTATGTGAATAGTTTGGGAATAATAAAGTTCTATACTACTTTTGAAAAAAATATAAAAAAACATGAGTATTCAAATAGGACAAGTTGCACCAGATTTTGCTTTGTTCAACACGGAGAAAAACAAAATTTCATTAAATGATTATCAAGGGAAAAATGTATTAATATTATTTTTTCCTCTAGCATTCACAGGAGTTTGCACCAATGAATTATGCAGTATGAGAGACAGTTTAGCTGCATACAACGCTTTAAATGCAGAGGTTGTAGGAATTAGTGTTGATTCTTTATTTGTATTGGATAAATTTAAAAAAGAAAACAATTTAAATTTCAATTTATTATCAGATTTCAATAAAGAAGTTTCCAAATCATATGAATGTTTGTATGATACTTTTGTATTTGATATGGAAGGCGTTTCAAAACGCTCTGCTTTTGTGGTAGATAAAGATGGTAAAATTCAATATGCAGAGGTATTGGAAAGCGCTGGTGATTTGCCAAATTTCGATGCAATCAAAACTTGTTTAGAAGGATTGAAATAATATTTGACTAACATAATTGCATAAAAAAAGTCTTTTGTTGAAGTAACAAAAGACTTTTTTTATTGCCAATTTTTTACCGATAAGCATCATTATTTCTATATCAAAATGCGTACTCACCTTTTTCATCATACATTACTGGCAACGTTTTATGAGTAGCTTCAAAATAGTCATATGCTCGTTTTATATTTACCCAAAATGCTTGTTTTTTTGCTTCGTTTTTATACTCTTTACCAATATAATCTAACGATTTTTGGTTATAGCGAACAGGGAAAATATGTACTGGAATATTTAACTGTCCATATGTTCGTGAGATCATACTCAAAATATAAATTTCTTCAATAATTTGGTCTGTCATTGGCAAACATCCAATAGTCATACAAGCACCATGAATATAGATATCTCCACCTGGTTGATTTTTATCTCCTTCTATTAAATCAGAATAATTTGGATAATTAACCAACATCGCTAAATGATAATTGCTTTTCGGATTAAAATCGGATATAAAATAAAATCCCTCAGGCACTTGTTTATCTCCTTCATAACGCTTAGGACCAAGTATGCCGGAAAGTGCACAAATTTTATATTTTTTTACTAACACAAAGGTATCTATTATTGAATTTCTAGCCCAAAGTTCAAACTCATTAGATGCTTTAAATGCTCGATATAAAATATT
>CANGUS010000191.1 GCA_947457085.1 Bacteroidota bacterium | reverse complement strand
CTGGTAATCCACTGTCACCAAAAGTTGCTGTACTTTCTGTAGACCCATCGTCTCCTTTTAATTTAGGTGCTTTATTGGGTGATCGAATTAGAATGAGTGATTTTTATCTGAATGAAAATGTATTTATTCGTTCATTGGCAAGTCGAGGTTCTTTGGGAGGTTTAAATGCAAAAATTATTGAGATTATTGATGTAGTTAGAGCCAGTATTTTCGATTACATTTTAATAGAAACAGTAGGCGTTGGACAAAGTGAAGTAGAAATTGCAGGCATTGCCGACACAACCATTGTGGTTATGGTTCCTGAAGCGGGCGATGAAGTACAAACCATGAAAGCTGGTGTAATGGAAATTGCCGATATTTTTGTGGTCAACAAAGCCGATAGAGCCAATGCAGATGAGTTTGTGAAAAATTTAAAAATATTATCGCATTCAAAAGCAAGTGATTGGGAGATTCCTGTGGTAAAATGTGTGGCTAGTCAATACATAGGCATTGATGAATTAATAAACGTTGTTGAACAACATACTCATTTTATTTCAAGCAATGCAGAAAGAAAAATTCATTTGCTTACTGAAAAAGCCTACCAACTCATTCAACAAAAACGAATGAAAGACATTAGCAAATTAGCGTTATATGAATTAATTAAAATCAAAATAACTGAAAGTGATTTTAATATTTATCAAATCATCAATAGCCAATATTAGTTTACCGTAAATGCCAAAGGATACATCAGTAATCGAACAAATACCCAGGTGTAGCTCAATCGCCAATCCATTTCTGAAATCAATATTCTTCGACGATGTTCCATAAACATCCATGCAAATACCATTCCGTAACAAAAAGGTTGCAACATAGAAATATTGGTATTAAAACATTGTACTAATGTCAATCCCATTCCGCAAAAAGCTAAAATGACAGCTCCTAAAAAAGATACAAATGCAATTTGCCCTAAATAATCATACCTGTTTTTTTCTTTAAATAAAAGACACATTAAATATTGAAATCCTAGTTGAATAGCAAAATAAATTGTATCGCCATACAAAGGATTGCCAATGAAATAACTAGACAAATGGGTTGTGAAATAGTTGCCAACCAATACATTTACAGTCAAAGCGCATAATACAACAAATAACCATCGCCAAAACCAACTTCTTGAAGAACTACAACTAACATCTTTGTTACAATTTACAGGAATAATTATTTTTCGATTCATAGAAACCAACATGTAAAATTTTTCCATAAACCAATGTATCGGTTTGAATTTGATAAAAAATCCTACAAATGGGAAAGGTATACTCAACATAATAGAAATCGCATCAATGCCATAAATAACATTTCCTTTTTGAGTATTGATGAGTGCAATTTTATTTTGTGCAATTATATAATCAACCGTAGGATATTTTGCGCTGTCTATGTCTTGATATGCCACTCTGCTGTGCTCATCCAATAATTTATATTTGATAAATAAACCAGTATACCAACAGCACAATGGACAATATTTGTCGTAAACTAACAAGTGATTAGATAGCGTTTTCATCATGGCTATTATATAAATTTCATCAAAGCAACAAAAAAATAATGTGATTTTGCTTGAATAAGTATGTTATTAGAAGAATCTAAATATAGTAACTAAAATAAGATTACCTATTAACCAATTCTATAAAGTTTTATACTTCGATGAAGCATAACAATAAAATTTCCCACATTTAAATATATATATGGCAAAATAAAGATATGATTTTATAATGCTAAAAGAGTATTTTTGTTATACAATATTTAATAATATATGAATAAGAAGACCCTTTTGATTAACCTATTAATGTTAATCTCAATTTCATCTAACGTATTTGCACAAACTGAGTACAAAGACATCGCTCCCATATTCATTGCCAATTGTACAGGTTGTCATCATGCAGGTGGTTTAACTTTTCCTTTAACGAGTTATGCTGCGATCTCCCATTTGGGCGGGCCGATAAAATATGCTGTTGAAAATAACAATATGCCCCCTTGGCCAGCAGATCCTACTTACAGAAACTATCACAGAGAACGTGTATTAAGTGTGGCAGATAAAACCCTTTTAGTAAATTGGATAAATAATGGCATGTTGGCCGGAGATACGTCATTAGCACCACCGATGCCCAATTATTCAGGGTACGAATTAAATGGCACTCCTGATTTAGTATTGACCTTGCCTACTTATACCAGTTCGGCCTCTTCTTCAGATCATTATTATTGCATTAATGTTCCAACTGGACTTTTACAAGATCGATATATTAAAGCATTTGAGTTTGTACCAGGCAATGCTGCACTCATTCATCATGCAGTAATTACAATAGATACTACGGGAACTGCTGTCAATGATATGAGTGGTGGTTGCTATAATTTTCAAGGCCAAATAAATATTGGAGATTTTGCACCAGGCATGGGACCCACCGTTTTACCAGGTGTGCCTGGGGCTAAATTTGGATTTAAACTCAAAGCCAATTCAACGATTTCATTTCAAATTCATGTACCATCAGGAACCAGTGGCATGAAAGATAGTTCTCAAATTCGATTATATTTTTATCCTACTAACGAAACAGGCATTCGTGATATGTATTTTCAAACGGTTTTACAAAACTGGAACTTTTTTATTCCTCCAAATTCGGTAGTAACTGCCACTCAAAAATATCCAACTGGCGCTGCTGGCTTACCAATTGATATTTCATTATACGGCGCTTTTCCTCATTCTCACCAAACATGTAAATCAATTATCAATTATGCATACAAGACCACAGATACCATTCCTTTAATTAGAATTAATCAGTGGGATTTTCATTGGCAAGGACAATATACATTTAAAAAAATGTTGAAAGTTCCTACAGGATACAAGTTGTTTTCGGCTCATGTTTTTGATAACACAACCAACAATCCAAACACACCTAATCCGAACCTTCCTGTTTATCCAGGAACTGGAACAAATGATGAAATGCTATTTGACAGCTATCTTTATACTTATTATCAAGCAGGTGATGAGTACATTAACATTGACAGTATTTTGTCTGTTGACCCATTACTTACACCAACCTCGATTACTTCAATCAATAAAGAAATAAACGATGTTATAGTCTATCCTAATCCAATGAGCAGTTCCACAACATTTGAATATTCACTATTATCTGCTCAAAAAGTTACGATTAAAATTTATAATTACTTGGGTCAAGAAGTAACTACTATTTATTCTGAAAATGAACAAGAAGGGAAACACAGATTTAAATGGACTCCAAAAAGAGAAATAGCAAAAGGAACTTATTTCTATAAAATACAAGCAGGAACAAGTGCTCGAAGTGGGCAAATCAATGTGGAATAAAAAATATATAAACGTATTGTCTAAATGCAATTGAAACGATTACATTTGCACTCTAATTATAAATTATACTAACAAACATGTCAAAAATAATTGTAAACAACCCAGTTGTAGAAATAGATGGCGATGAAATGACTAGAATTATCTGGAAATTCATCAAAGAAAAATTAATTCTTCCATATGTTGAAGTTCCAATTCAATATTATGATTTAAGTATCGAAAAACGAGATGAAACAAATGATCAAATTACCATTGATTGTGCCAATGCGGTGAAAGCTTGTGGTGTGGGTATTAAATGTGCAACCATCACTCCAGACGAAGAACGCGTGAAAGAATTCAATTTAAAGCAAATGTGGAAATCTCCTAATGGGACTATCCGTAATATTTTAGATGGGACTGTTTTTCGTGAGCCCATTGTAATGAAAAATGTTCCCCGTTTAGTTCCCAATTGGACAGCACCTATTATTGTTGGCCGTCATGCTTTTGGGGATCAATATCGTGCAACCGATACGGTTATTAAAGGAAAAGGGAAATTAACAATGACATTTACACCTGAAGAAGGTGGTGAAGCACAAACTTTTGAAGTTTATAATTACAAAGGTGATGGAGTTGCATTGTGCATGTATAACACTGATGATAGTATTTATGGGTTTGCTCGTAGTTGTTTCAACATGGCATTAAGTAAAAAATGGCCATTATATTTATCTACAAAAAACACCATTTTAAAAAAATATGATGGTCGTTTCAAAGATATTTT
>CANGUS010000190.1 GCA_947457085.1 Bacteroidota bacterium | reverse complement strand
TATCTACGTTAGTAGTGATTATATTACCTGCCATTTGGATTATCTCCATCAGTTTTGAAAAACTACAACCATTCATCAATAATCCAACATTATTCAATCAGTCATTTGAGAAAATACATGTTTATTTAATACAGAAAGCACATATAGACATATTAAATGCGGATAATATTGCTAAAATAAATGCCTTTGTGATTGGTTATGCTAAAAATATTGTTGGCGGCACGATGTCAACTTTAGGAAATGTTTTTATCGCATTTTTTGTTTTGTATTTTATGTTAGTGCAGACATTCGAAATTGAAACTTGGTTAAGAAAAAACGTCCCTTTCAATAATAGCAATGTAAATAAAATTATGAATGAAAGTAGAAATCTAATCGTTAGCAATGCAATTGGAGTGCCCATTGTTGCGATCTTGCAAGGACTAACCGGATTCATAGGATATTTTATTTTTGGAGTACGTGACTTTTTATTTTTAGGTATTTTAACTGCGATTTGTTCGATGATTCCTGTAGTCGGTGCGATGATTATTTGGGTGCCGATTATGTTATATCAATTGTCTATTGGAAATACTTGGCAAGGCATTGCGATTGGTTTATGGGGATTGTTACTCATTGGATCTGTAGACAATATTGCTCGATTTGTTTTGCAAAAAAAGATGGCCAATGTACACCCATTAATCACCATTTTTGGGGTATTAATTGGGATTAATATTTTTGGATTTTTAGGAATTATTTTTGGACCCATTCTTTTTTCAATATTTTTTTTATTGATTAAAATATATATTGATGAATATGGCAAGTCATCAAATTCTGTACAAAACAGATTGCAATAAATTATTTTTGAAAAGATAGTGTATTGATCTTATATAAAAGGGAATAAAACCTTTTTATTTGCATGGATTCCTTCAAAGAATATTATAAAAAAAACACTCAATGAGTGTTTTTTTTTATAATGTAATAGTGAATATTAAAACTAGGATTTAATTTTACTAACATTGATAGCAACCATGCCTTTCTGACCTCTTTCAGTATTAAAACTTACTTTGTCATTTTCTTTTATTTGATCGTTTAATTGGTTAGCATGTACAAACAAACTTTCTTGATTAACAGCATCTTTGATGAAACCAAAACCTTTTGCATCATTAAAAAATGTAACGGTTCCTGTTCTATTAGGCTCATCTGCAACTGTTTCAATTTTAGTAGCACCCAATTGCATATCTTCTGCATTGAAAACTAACTTTTTAGAAGGATCAGGTGGAGTATCAGTAATATTGCCATATTCATCCACATAGGCCATCATGGTATCTAAACCACCTTTAACAGCATTTGCTTTACGCTCTAATTTTTTTTCTTCTTTTTCTTTGCGTTGAGCAATTTTCTTTTTTTCTTTTTCTTTCTTGCTGTACGTTTCTTGCGATTTCGCCATAAATAATTGTAACTAATTTAATTTGTTGTTGGTAAAGGTCAATAAAAAAAAATAGATAAACGTATTTTGTTTGTTATTTGTTTGAATTAATTTTAATAAATGATAGATATTTCAACTTTATGTGACAAAAGTCAATAAATAAGTTATTGTAATTCATATAATTTGAATAAAATACAATCTATTTTTGTGATTCAATAATAATAAAAATGTCAATAAAAAAAGTAGAAGCAGTAATTTCAGCACCACCATTTCATATGGTAGGAGATGGTTTTAGAGTGCATAATTTTATTCCTGGTAGATACAGTATGGAGCGAATGAGCCCTTTTATTATGTTAGATTATGGATCAAAACATTATTTTCCACCAACCGATAAACCTAGAGGAGTAGATGTGCATCCACACAGAGGCTTTGAAACAGTAACCATAGCCTACAAGGGTAAAGTAGCACATCACGATAGTGCAGGAAACAGTGGCATAATTGGTGAAGGAGATGTGCAATGGATGACTGCGGCATCAGGTGTTTTACACAAAGAATATCATGAGGAAAATTTTAGCAGACAAGGGGGTGATTTTCAAATGGTTCAATTGTGGGTAAACTTGCCAGCTAAGTTTAAAATGAGTCAACCTAAATACCAAGAAATAACCAATGATACCATCTCAAAAGTATCTCTTGAAAACAATGAAGGGGTTGTAGAAGTTATTGCGGGAGAATATCAGCAAGTTAAAGGATCAGCAGAAACATTTACCCCGGTACATTTATTAAATTCAAAATTAAATAAAGGAGGAAAAGCTACCTTTAATTTTCCAGCAAATTACAATACATTCATAATTGTATTAGAAGGCAGTGTTGTACTTAATGAAACAAGCAATGTAGATTATAATTGTATGGCTGTATTCAGTAATGAAGGTACTGATTTTTCGATTGAAGCAAAAGAAGATGCTATTGTGTTAGTGTTAAGTGGAGAGCCTATTAATGAACCTATTTATGCGCACGGCCCATTTGTAATGAATACGCGTGATGAAATTATTCAAGCATTTAATGACTTTCAAAATGGTAAATTTGGTACGTTAAATTAATTTATAGGTACAAAATAAAATAATTATTCAGCTATTTTAAGCGGTTGAAAACGTGTCTTATTTAATATTTCACTTTGATATTCAAACCATTTACGCTTATTTTTGCAACCTTCTAAATTATTAGACTTTGGCAATACTAGGACATTTAATCAATCGGTCATTACAAATACGTAAAAACTTTACAATACAGACGGGTACACCTCGTGCATATCAAAATCAAGTGTTGACTCGACTATTAAAAAAATCGAAAAACACCTTGTTTGGAAAGCATTATCATTTCGATGAAATGCTGGATGCCACTGATATGTATGAAAAATTCAAATCAGAAATTCCTTATCACAACTACAATCAAATGTATAATCGTTGGTGGAAATTTTGTCATCAAGGAGAACCGGATGTATGTTGGCCAGGAAAAGTAAAATATTTTGCACTCAGTTCTGGAACTTCAGAAAGTGCCAGCAAGCATATACCGGTTACGAATGATATGATTAAATCGGTTAAAAGGGCAGGATTTAAGCAATTTTATTCAATGCAAAATTTCAATTTGCCCAATGAAGTATTTGGAAAAGGAATATTAATGTTAGGGGGTACAACCACATTATTTGAGCATGGCGATTATTATGAAGGAGACATGAGTGGAATTAGTGCAAAAAATATGCCTAAATGGTTGTCATTCTTGTTTTATAAACCAGGTATAAATATATCAAAACGAACTCGATGGGAAGATCGAATTAAACTGATTGTTCGTAAAGCGCCTACATGGGATGTAGGTACAGTTTGTGGAGTGCCTGCTTGGGTTCAAATCGTATTTGAAGAGATTATCAAATACTATAAAGTGAATAATATTCATGAAATTTGGCCTAATTTATCTTTATATATCCATGGCGGTGTATCGTTTGAACCTTATCGTGAAAACTTCAAAACACTTTTAGGAAAATCGATTACGTTTATTGAAACCTATATGGCCTCTGAGGGATCTTTTGGTTTTCAATCTAGACCCAATACTGCAGGCATTAAATTGATTTTAAACAATGGGATCTTTTATGAATTTGTTCCTTTTAATGAAGAAAACTTTACAGATGAGGGAGAAATTATTCAAGGTTCAAAATCTTATTTAATTAATGAAGTGGTTGAAAATAAAGATTATGCTGTCGTACTTTCTACTTGTTCTGGTGCTTGGCGATATTTAATAGGGGATGTTATTCGATTTACTTCAGTAAAAAATAATGAATTTATTATTGTTGGTAGAACCAAACAATTTTTAAGTTTAGTAGGTGAACATCTAAGTGTTGACAACATGAATAAAGCGATTGATGAAGTTCAAAAACGAATGAATATTGCCATTAAAGAATTTACAGTTGCGGGCTATGTGCATGAAGGTAAATTTGCACACAAATGGTATATTGGTTGTGATGAAAAAATTGACAGCGACCTTGCCATTAAGTTGATTGATGAAACGCTTTGTAGAATGAATGATGATTATGTAGTTGAACGAGCGGCGGCTTTACCTCATTTATTTATTGAAGTGCTTCCAACTAATACTTTTGTGAATTTTTTACATGAAACAGGTAAATTTGGTGCTATGAATAAATTTCCTAGAGTATTAAAAAATAGTCAACTTGACCAATGGACTAATTTTTTAGAAGCCAAACAATAATATATTGAATAATCTTT
>CANGUS010000189.1 GCA_947457085.1 Bacteroidota bacterium | reverse complement strand
TCTATAAATTACATTGAGCAACATGCAGACATCCTGAGAAACATCAATAAGACTTTGATGCTTGAAGAGTTTGGTTTGCACCGAGATAATAATTCTTTTTCATCTTCATCTACTACAAAAAACAGAGATATTTATTATCAAACCATTTTTGAAACAGGTAAATTAAATCATGTTGCAGGCTATAATTTCTGGGGTTTTGCAGGTGTGCCAACCAATGAAAATGAATTGCATTTTATGCAAAAAGGAATGCCATACAGTGCCGACCCTCCTCAAGAAGAACAAGGTTTATACAGTGTTTTTGAAAATGATACAAGTACTTGGAATGTGATTGCCAATGCGTTAAAAAAGTAATTTAATCGACTTTATATTTTTGTAACTGTTTTATTCTTTCTTCGGTAGCTTCTAATAAACAAGTATAATAAATTAAAGACTCAATAGAACCTCCTTGAAACCCATTTTTTACTGATTTGCAATGTGACTCTTTGTATTTTACCCAATTTCGCTGCGCTTCCAATAATAATTTTTTATCTGCTGGTTTTAAAATACCCATTACTTCTCTATAAATCTTGGTCATTTTTTTATCCGCTGCTTGATAATAATCGGATGCATCTTTATTCATTTCCATTTGCGTTTGTGCAATTGAATTGAATTGAAAAAATAAAATACAGCTGATCAATGCGAGTAATTTTTTCATCGTCTTAATTGTTTATATTATTTACTAATTCTTTTATTAAATTTAAATCACTTACCGGATACGAATCAGAAAAAGTAGAATTATAAATAAGATTGTCTTGTTTAAAATCTGCTTTGCAAGTTGAATGTATTTCATCCACCCCACAATAGTCTATAATAGATTTTGCATTTTGAGCAGTCACACCACTTCCTGGCATAATTTTAATTTGAGAACCATATTTTTCTTGCAATGATTTTATGACCTCTTTCCCTTCATCTACTGTTTGATATCCGCCACTGGTTAAAACTCGTTCAAAACCCAATGAAATAATACTTTCCATTGCTTTGTGCATATCTATACTTCGATCCAATGCTCTGTGAAAAGTAGCTGGTTTATTCTTCCAAGATTCAACCAATAGTTTTCTACAAAACTCAATATCCACGTTTCCATCTTTTGTCAGCGCACCAAATACAATCCCATCAACGCCCAACACTCTACAGGTATTAATATCTGAACGCATGATTTCAAATTCGTCTTCATCATATACAAAATGTCCTCCTCTCGGACGAATCATTACATAAATGGGCAAAGGAATTTTTTCTTTTACTTTTTTAATTAATCCAAAGGATGGTGTGGTTCCTCCTTCGTGTAAATTTTCAAATAATTCAATTCTATTAGCCCCTCCCTGCCAAGCATTCATGGCGGCAGTTAAATTATTACATGCTATTTCTAATGTCATTTTTATTTAGTTTAGTTGTTAAAGAATTTAGCGTAAAATCCTAATTTGTAATTAATGATTCGGCATCAACTTTTATATTATCTATATCAACTGCTTTTACAGCATAATCAAAATTTTTATTCAATGAGTACCCACCATATTCGCCCGCTTTATTGATGGCAATAAATCCAACTTGAATCTCGTCTAATTTTCGAGGTGTTTTAGCCACTACCCTTTCTACTGCTTTCTTACAGGCTGCATAGGGAGAGTATCCTTGGCGCATATATTCAACAACCAAAAAACTGCCACTTACTCTAATCACTTCTTCCCCATTTCCGGTGGAAGTAGCTGCACCTATTTCATTGTCTACATACAAACCTGCACCAATAATGGGAGAATCACCTACTCTGCCCCTCATTTTAAAACCCATGCCACTGGTTGTGCATGCGCCGCTTAAATTGCCCATACTATCCATGGCAATCATACCAATGGTGTCATGATTGTAATCACCGTTTTCTAAAAATAATGGCGGATTGGGGCCATGCTTTTTTTCATTGCGTTCGATATTTATTATCGGTTTGTATTCACTTTTTTCTAACCATTTTTGATAGGTTTTATTCGCATCTTCACTGAGTTTTTTACCCATTAATTTAAAGCCATTGTCAACCGCAAATTTTTGAGCGCCTTCACCCACTAACATTACATGGGGTGTTTTTTCCATTACCATGCGCGCTACTAAAATTGGATTCGCAATTTGTTCTAAAAAAGCAACACTACCACATTCGCTATTATGATTCATAATGCTAGCGTCTAACGTTACAATGCCATCTCTGTCAGGATTTGCGCCTAAGCCTACGCAACAATTGTGTTTGTCATTCTCACTGACCATCACGCCTTCAACAACGGCGTCTAAAGCAGTTCCTTGATTTCCTAAAACATTCCAAGCAGCATTATTGGCTGCCACTCCTTGATTATACCAGGTACTCAAAACAATCGATTTGTCCTCATTTTTTGTAAATGAAAACCCACGCTTTGGCATTGCCATATAGGCACTTCCCAATGCAACTGTTTTTAATAATTGTCTTCTATTCATACCAATCGTTTTCTTTTTTAATTGTAGTATTATTTAAAAATCTATAACCCTATTTATTCTACTATAATTTCACTGCAAAACATCCACCCTTTTTCTCCTGCTCCTTGAAATCCTTTTGGAATCACATGTCTGCTGGGTGCAATGATTTTAATATATTGTGTTTTGATATTGCCTGTAAAATAAGTACCTCCATTTTTATATATTTTTTCAATATCAAATTCATTCAAGGATTTTAAAGTTTCATATCGAATACCATCTTTACTGGTTTTAATATACAATTGACTCGGTAAATGAATCCAACTTTCTGTTGCTTTTAAAAAGGATATTTTTATTTTTTTAACGGTTTCCAATTTAGTCAAATTCAAATTAGCTTCCATGTCTTCTCCTAACCAACCTAACCATTCTTTCCCTGTCCAAGGAATGGATCCTACTACACCATCTACCAAGGTATTGGTTCCACCAGTTGAGTATCGTTTGTCTGGTGGCGTAGTTAATGCTAATGGTTTAGCGGTTGCCTTATTAAAATTTATTGACTGTACATTTATTTTTCCTAATAATTTACCTTCATCAAATAATCCTGCTTGTATCAATGAAGTTTCTTTAATTACTATAGGTTTTGTATAAATTGTTGAACTGGCATTGGGTGCTGTAGAATTAATAGTGTATCGAATTTTTGTGTTGGGAATGGTATTGATGAGCTCTATTTTATTCGTGTTATTTTGAATTTTAGAAATCATATCGACATCATAAATGGCTTTTGAATAATTGATTTTCAATTCTTCTAACAATTGAACGTGTTGGATAATTCGAGTCATAAACTCTGTGTAGTTTTTTTGTGTTGCATTGGTCCAAAGCACTTCACTCAATGCACATAAACGAGGCAAAGCCATATACATGGCATGTTCTGGAGTCGGAATATACTCTGTCCATACATTGCCTTGCGCTCCTAATATATATTGTGCTTCTTCTATATTCAATGTTTCTGGAATTGGATTATAGCTATATACTTTATCTAAAGTCGTGTATCCACCAATAGCCAGGGGTTCTGTTTTTTTATTTCCTTGGTAGTGATCAAAATAGCAATGAGAGCCTGGGGTCATTACTACATGGTGTTTTTGTTTGGCAGCTTCTATGCCTCCTTCTTCTCCTCTCCAACTCATTACAGCTGCATTGGGCGCAAGTCCTCCTTCTAATATTTCATCCCAGCCAATAATGTTTCTTCCTTGTGCAGTAACAAATGAATCTATTTTTTTGATAAAAAAACTTTGCAATTCATGTTCATCTTTTAATTGATGTTGTTTGATAACTCCCTGACAATTGTTACATACTTTCCATCTTGTTTTGGGCACTTCGTCTCCACCAATATGAATATATTTTGATGGGAATAAATCCATGACTTCATTTAAAATATCATAAATAAATTCAAAAGTTGAATCTTTTACACAAAAAACATCATCACTTACTCCCCATTTTGTGTATACATCCAAAGGAGTTCGGTTACAACTAAATTCAGGATAAGCCGTCAATGCGGCAACAGCATGCCCTGGCATTTCAATTTCAGGTACAATGTTGATATGTCTTTCCGCTGCATATTGCACAATGTCTTTGATTTCTTCTTGTGTATAAAATCCTTCATACTCTTTGTTGTCACCAATATAAGGCTCAAAGTTTTTATCAACAATGGTTTCATGTCGTTTACTTCCT
>CANGUS010000188.1 GCA_947457085.1 Bacteroidota bacterium | reverse complement strand
GAGCAAAATAGAAATGAAACCTTTGCACATGAAAATAAAGAACTCTATAAATTAAACAATGCTGTGGCTTCTCGAAGAGAAATGGCATCGCCAATGTCTGAATTTTTAGGCATCTTGATATTGAGTGTCATTATTTGGTTTGGAGGAAAAATGGCGTTGAGCACTCCACAAGAAATTGAGCCAGGTATGTTTATCGTGTTCATTTCAATGTTTTATTTTTTAATTAATCCCTTGAAATCCTTATCTCAAATATTTTATAATTTGCATCAAGGGAGAGCAAGTATTGAGCGCATCAATTTAATTTTACAAGCAGAAAATAAAATCATTGACGAGCCCAATGCACAAGCAATCAACTCCTTTAATGGCACCATTGAATTTAAAAATGTTTATTTTTCATATGATGGGAATGCCATTTTAAAAAATATCAACCTCACCATTCCTAAAGGAAAGACCCTTGCATTAGTAGGGGCTTCGGGTGCAGGAAAAAGCACCTTGGTTGATTTAATCCCTCGTTTTCATGATGTAGAAAGTGGCGAAATTTTATTGGATGGCATCAATATTAAATCATTCAAAATAGAAGACCTTCGGCATTTAATGGGTATTGTTTCACAAGAACCCATTTTGTTCAATGATACCATTAAAAACAACATCGCTTTAGGGGGCGACAATACGAAATTAAGCGAAATAGAAAACGCCGCAAAAGTAGCCAACGCACATGCTTTTATTAGCAGCAAAGACAGCGGCTATGATGACTTGGTGGGCGACCGTGGCACCAAACTTTCGGGTGGAGAAAAACAACGCATCACCATTGCTCGTGCCATTTTCAAAAATCCACCGATATTAATTTTAGATGAAGCTACCTCTTCACTTGACACGGTGAGTGAGCGACAAGTACAAGATGCTATTAATCATTTAATGCAAAACAGAACCTCCATTGTCATTGCGCATCGACTTTCGACCGTTCAAAATGCCGATGAAATTGTGGTTTTAGAAAAAGGAGAAATCAAAGAAAAAGGTACCCATGAATTTTTAATTGCTCAAAATGGCCTCTACAAAAAATTAGTGGATATGCAACAAGTGAAATAAATTGTGCTATATTTGAACCACGAAAAAATTTATTTACAAATGAAAATCTTTTTATTGAGCATCGTTGCCGTAGTTTTAATTTCTTTCAGTTTTACTTCTTGTAAAAAAGATTTTACTTGCGAATGCACATTTACAGATACCACTCGTAATTTCTCGATTGATATTAAAAGTAAATTAAAAAATGATGCTGCAGTAATTTGTGCTGATTACAGCGATGCAGTTGGTACTTGCGTTATCAAATAACTTAGTACCCATATTTTTCTTCCCAACGCGCTTTTAAAAAACGTCGTATTTCTTCCTCTTTTGCATTTTTTGCTTGACTCATAAAAGGGCACTTTTTGCAATTGTGAATTGTAAATAAAAATAATATTAAATTTCATTCAAATGCTGCCATCCGCGATCTAACATCCGTCACCTGTCATCCGAAATCCGACATCTATTTAAAAGTTACTTTTCCAAAATCATAATGCAGTTGTTTGAGTTCGCCCACTTTCAACAACAACGGACCATCCATGTCCACATAATCTAACCAGGGAATAAAATGCGCGATGGCAACTGAGCCAATTTCAGTTTCATTCATGCAACCCATCATAACTTGTAAATTGAGTTGACGCGCTTCTTCAATCATTCTAATAGCAGGTGTAATACCGCTACATTTAGTGAGTTTAATATTGATGCCATCAAATACTTCGGCACATTTTTTTACAACGTGTTCGCTCACACAAGCTTCGTCGGCAAACAATGGCAAACTCGACTGTGCTTTTAGTATTTTCATACCCTCCCAATTCTCTTTTGCCAAAGGCTGTTCTATGAGTTCTACACCTAAATTTTTTAACTTCGGTATCATTTCCAAGGCCGTTTCCAAATCCCAACTTGCATTGGCATCTACTCTGAAAGGCGCATCTGTATGTTGTCGCAAAGTTTGTATGATAGCCATGTCTTCTGGGGTACCTAATTTTATTTTATAAATAGGCGATGGATTGGCTTTCATTTTTTCGATCATTTTTTCGATATGATCAATGCCAATGGTATAGTCTGTCAATGGAGGATTTGCTACTTTCAATGCTGGTGATAGCGACCACAATTCAGTAACCGACTTGCGTTTAAACTGCGTATATAAATTCCAATAGGCAATGTCTAACGCACAAACTAAAAACGGATTATTGGGAAATAAATGATGACAAAAATGCCAAAAACGATCTGGTTCGGTAAAGGCATAGCGCTCCAATACATGCACTTTTTCATTCAGTTCAGCAATCATACTATCGACCGTAACATCATAATAAACAATGGCAGGCGCTTCGCCAATGCCCATAAACCCATTGAATGAAATAGCGACCAACAAAGCAGGCTGATGTGTTTTGAGCCCATGTGCGGTTGTAAACGGATAATGAAATTCAGTGTTTATTTTTTTGTATTTGATATCGAGCATACAGCAAAAATAATCGAAAGTTTTAGTCGGTAATAGAAAGATATAGGAAATTATAATTTGTGCTGTTTTTAAAATAAATCTTCCGCACTGCAAATTCGTCAAGATTATTAAAAACCTTTCATCTCAAAATATAAATTGAGGGAGGCGTTTGACAAAGACAATAAACGGTGCGCTTACTGAAAAATTCATTGTTGAATATCCTTTTCGATATGCATTAATCTATCTTGTTGTTCAATATTTTTCCTGATAACACAACGGATGTATTGCTTTTGGGATTACTTTTGTAGGATTCGAAAAAGTTTTGGAAAAGAGGTTTAAAAATATTGCATTGGTTGGCAACCCTAATTGTGGAAAGAGTTCTCTTTTTAATGCATTGACGGGTTTAAACCAAAAAGTTGGCAATTTTCCAGGCGTGACCGTCGATAAAAAAACAGGGCGATTTGCGATTACCGATTCGTTATTGGCAAATCTAATCGACTTGCCCGGCACCTATAGTCTTTACCCCAAAAGCGACGATGAAATTGTTACATTTGATGTGCTTTTTGACGATGATGAAGCCGTAAAAATTGATGGAATTATTGTGGTGGTAGATGCCTCTAATTTGAAACGCAACTTATTGTTTTGTTCTCAAATCATGGATTTAAAAAAACCCATGATAGTGGCGCTTACCATGCTGGATATCGCTAAGCAAAAGGGCATTCAAATCGACATCAATGGCTTGGCGAGAGAATTGGGATTGCCAGTCATCGCCATAAACCCAAGAAGTAATAAAGGTACACAAGAAATTAAAAAACAAATTGCAGCCACCTTTTCCGCTCAGTACAGAGCGCCCTCGAGGAATTTTATAGAAAGCGATCATTTATTTCTTGAAACTGTAAAAACAGTTCATCAATATAAACAAACGAGCAGTGATTATGCAGCCATTCATTTTGCATCGGCTTTTCATAAACTCAGCATCATTTCGGAGGAAACAAAAAAAGGATTAAAGGCCGATTTAGAGAAAATAAATTTCAACAAATCGAAAATACAAGCAGAAGAAACCCTGAAACGATATGCACATATCAAAAAAATAATGCAGGTTTGTGTGGTAGAGAGTGACCCTTTGAAAAAAGAATTAATTAGCCGCAAAGCGGATGAAATTTTATTGCATCCTATCTATGGCAATTTAATTTTATTGTTGATTCTTTTTTTACTCTTTCAAAGTGTGTTTTGGGTTTCGCAATATCCCATGGAGTGGATTGATACGGTTTTCGGGCAATGGATATCTTTTCTAAAAACCAATTTACCAGCCAGTTTTTTAACTGATTTATGCGTCAATGGCATTTTAGCAGGCATCAATGGCATTGTGGTTTTCATACCCCAAATCATGATTTTATTTGGACTCATCACCATTCTGGAAGATACAGGTTATATGTCTCGCATCAGTTTCTTGTCGGACCGACTCATGCGCAGTGTGGGCCTCAACGGGAAGTCTATCATGCCTTTGATAAGTGCGGTGGCTTGTGCCGTTCCAGCGATTATGGCAGCTCGTACGATTGAGAATAAAAAAGAAAAATTAATTACCATATTAATTACACCCTTTATGAGTTGCAGCGCTCGATTACCGGTGTATACAGTGCTTATCTCGTTGGTCATTCCGAATAAATTTTTATTCGGCTTTTTAAGTCTGCAAGGCTTGGTTATGATGGTCATGTATTTATTAG
>CANGUS010000187.1 GCA_947457085.1 Bacteroidota bacterium | reverse complement strand
TTTCTTTTGCTGGATTAGGATAAATAACAATATTTTTTTCTTGCTTAATAGCATTTGTAGCAGTAGCATTGCAAACCAAACGATTCATTTTTTGCCAGATAGTATCATTCATCATAAATGGCACTTCATTGCCATTAGGAGCATTACCCATTCTAATTAGTACAATATTTTGACTTGGAATAATATTGATAATTTGACCATTTTTTCCTAAAGCTGCAATTAAATCATTTGGAGCTGATGGCAGAAGTTTACCATTAAAAATTGTTTGTGAGGTTGGTACCATATAAGAACTTTTCCCATTTAGCCACCACAAATAACCATACGATTTATTCAATTGTTGAGAAGTGTTTACCATTTGATTAAAGTAATTACTGTCAGTCATAACTTGAGTACTATTCCATTTTCCTTTATTCAATATTAATAATCCAAAACGAGCCATACTTCTGGGTGTACTAATAAAAAGATTATCAAAATCTAATTTGTAAAATGCACCATTCATACCTGTAGGTAATTTTAATTTTTGATTGATATAGCTATTCAGTGTTTGACTAGTAGCCGAAGAAATTACATCGTCAAGCAATGTATATGGCGCATTGTGATATGCCCAACGTGTGCCTGCATCCGCTTTATATTGTAAACAAGTATCAATCGTACAATGATTATCTGTAACTCCATCATCCAAGCCTGAAGTCATTGTGAGTTGATTTTTAATGGTGATTTTATTTTCTTTAGCTAGTATGCAATCAGTCCAGCCCTGACCCAAATAATTACTAGTTGTATCATTTATGGATAAAAAATTTTCTTGTTGAGCTATTCCCGTCATAAACGAAGTAATGGTTTTTCCTGCTGATGCCCAATACCAAACACTGTCTTTGGTAAAGGTTCCAAAATATTTTTCTAAAACTATTTTACCATCTTTCAAAACAATGAAAGCTTTAGAATTTGCATCTTCTAAATAATTATATAAAGAATCAATTCTGTCAGGACACCAACCTAAAGAACTTGGAGCAATAGTGTCCCAAGTTGTTCCTGTCGTTGGTGGAAAGTAGAGTGTTTGAGCTCTTGATGAAAATGAAATTATTAATAAATGAATAAAGAGTATGAACTTTTGCATAAATTATTTTTTGTTATAGACTCATTGTTTGTAAATAAGTTAAATTGTTTTATTTCATATTAATTCCTTTGTCGGAATTCCCAACATTAAAAATGTAAAAACACAATTGTTTAGGAACCCATTCCATAGTACTATTGTCATAAGAAAAAGAAGTAGGAGGAATTAAAATTTCATTTTTATGTTTTACAGTATATTCAATTAAGTTTAAATTTCCTTTATGTGAAAACTGAATGTAAACATCGATTGCAGTTCCTGAACTTGTTTTTATCCAATTGATATTTGATGATTTGAGTTGTTTAATAATCATTTTTTCATTTTCAGATTTTTCATTGCTATGTAAACGCATAGGCATCGAAATTCCACTAAATGGGATTAAACTAGGATAGGTCTTATAGAAAAGAGATACAATTCTTGAGTCAATTTTATCATACAATTCTTTTTCACAAATGATAAGAGATTCATACACCCTAGCTAAAAATAATTTTTCATATTCCTGGTCAATGGTAAGATCGTTCAAAATGCTTTCAAGATAGGATAGAGCTTCTTTGTATCCTCCTTTTTTCATTAATAATTTTGCTGTAAATAGTTTATAATATCGTTTAACGCGAACTCTTTTTTCGGTATCAATATTTTTTCTAAAACGGTCTAAAAAGTAATTTGTACTAAATCCATCTATCAAAGCCCAAACTTCATCGAATGATATCGTACTTTCTGTTGAGAAAATTTTATATATCACATTGTCTCGCTCAGGATTGGTTGCAAATTGATTGATTATTAAAAATTGAAGTCCGTATTTTTCTATTGTTTTTTGAGCAATTAAACCAAGCGTGTTAGGCGAAAAATACCAATGTTTGTCTAAAAATTTTAAACGTTCAATTTCTTTGATTTTAATCATTAAATTCATCAAGGCAACAGAAAAATCATAATGACTTTGACCTAAGGTGGTGCCAATATGAATTTCTTTAAATTGCGCAGCTTTCAACGCATATCGTTTAGCAAATTCTATCTGACCATCGTATAATAAATCCCTGGTTAATGCGATATTGTACCAGCCAAATCCAGGAGTGGATCCATTGGCTTTAATAACTTCCTTCAGCTCATTAATGCCATTTTTGGGCATCCCTTTGTAAGCATTTATAATAGACGAATAATAGTAAGATTCTTTCATTCGTTTATCTCCTGTTTCTTCTAATTTAGCGATTTGATAATATTCATCCGCTTCTTTAAATTTAGCTTGTATAACACAAAATGTAGCAAAATTATTAGAAGGGAATACAACTGTGTTCCTAAGTTTTTCATAGTAGTATGCACCCGATTCAATATTTAATTGATAACTAAATAAAATAGATTTATAATGCCAAACACCTGGCATTTTTGTAGACTCAAAATCAATTGAAAAAATGGATTTGTTTAATTGTGCATCTCGTTTTATTTTGGCAATACTGCTATCTAACAATTTATTTGCATAAGCTTCATTTTCTTTAATGGAGTTTTTTAAAAAAGAAAATTTATCAGATTTGTAAAAACGATTTCTATGAACGGTCCAGGCTAAATAATTATAAGTTTCTAAATACAATTCATCTTGTAAGTTAAGTTTTTTACAATTTTGTAGCAAAGCCCAAAGTTTTTGTTGATCATCTGTGTTACTATAACAATTCATCAAGCAATAACACAAATAATCCCAATCTTTGTGATACTTCATTAATGGAATGTATTCTATCACATTGCCAGTTCGAGTACTCAGCTGTTTTTTAAAATCTTTCAGCATTAAATTGGCTGCTTTTTGCAATTGATCGCTTGCAGCTTTAAAACCCAGATAATCTGCAGCATGTTCATATTTGTAAGTGCCTTCTAGCAGCCAACCCACATAATAAGTGCTATCTATTCGTTTAAATTCTCTTCCTCTAGGCAATGCATCTTTGCTGTTATATTCAACACCTTGTCGCTTAGCATCAATTTCATATCGCAATGCTTCTTTAGTTTGAGCTTGAAGAGAAGTTTGTAGCAATGTAAAAAGAAGAAACAAGAAAGAGCCCTTTAAAGCATACCTCTTGTACTTTCCTTTTAGTAAAGGAATTAAAGGAGTTATAATATTGGATTGAAAAAAAATCATCTAAATGATTTTACTAAAATGTCTTTTAATCTTTTCGGCATAGCCACTCTTTTTTGAATTTTAGGATCAAAAAAAGTTAATGTAATTTCACTGGTATGAATCAATTCATTTTTTTCATTAAATAATTTATGATGAAAAGTTATAAATGGGATATCTAACAATTCTTTCAGTGTGGTTTCTACTCTGATGTTGTCTTCATACAAAGCAGGTCTTAAAAACTTGGCACTCATTTTTACAACAGGCATTACAATCCCATCTTTCTCCATTTCAGAATAGGGATAGCCAGCTTCACGAATCATTTCGCCTCTCCCTACTTCATAATAAGCCGCATAATTACCATGGTGTAAAAAGCCCATTTGATCAACCTCTGCATAGCGAACCCTGATATGTGTTACTGATTTTACCATATTATTTTATTTCAAAATGAAGTAATTCTTGTTCTCCTATTTTTGCTAGTAATTTATCTCCAATGGCAACTGGGCCAACTCCTTCTGGAGTACCTGTATAAATAACATCACCCATATTCAACGAAAAATATTGACTAACATAACTGATGATTTTATCGAAATTAAAAATTACATCATTTGTATTCCCATTTTGAACCAACTCATTATTTTTTACTAAAGAAAATTCGATGTTGTTTTTCTTTTCCTCTTCAGAAATAGGCAACCATTTTCCCAACACTGCCGATTGGTCAAATGCTTTTGCTATTTCCCATGGCAATCCTTTTTTCTTTTGTTGTTCTTGTAAATCACGCGCAGTAAAGTCAATTCCAACGGTTATGGCATCATAATATTTTGAAGCAAATTTCTCATGAATGGCTTTCCCGTTTTTGCAAATACGCAAAACAATTTCACATTCATAATGCAAATCTTTTGTAATATTAGGGTAGTAAAATGGTTTATTATCGGTCAATAGGGCATTGGCTGGTTTCATAAAAACTACAGGTTCAGTAGGAATTTCATTTTTTAATTCCAAGGCATGTGCACCATAATTTCGACCAATACAAAATATTTTCATGTTTTAAATTTAAAGTTAAT
>CANGUS010000186.1 GCA_947457085.1 Bacteroidota bacterium | reverse complement strand
CGATGGGTTGATTAAAAGCTAATGCAAAAGAAAACATTCCAGACATATTGGTTACATTATTTGTATTCCAATTACCGATGGGTTGTTTAAATTTATAAGCTTTTAAAAATAAATTTTTCATATTCGTTACATTGCTTGTATTCCATGTGTCTATATTAGCAGGGCTATTTAATTTACTACATTCACGAAACATAGATTCCATGTTGGTTACAAAACTTAAATTAGGTACATCAGTTGCGGATATGTTGAGGGAATCGCAACCATAGAAAGCAGTTTCCATACTGGTCCAAACAACTCCGCCCCATTGTTCTATATCTACTAAACGTTTTCTATCTGCGTTATTAGTTATATTAATTCGATTAAAATGAGCAGTGTCAATTTTCAATCGAATTTTAGCACTTGTTGGCAAGCCTGAAATAGTTGCTGTGGTTCCACTAAATGTTCCACTGCCTGTGGTTCCTGCTGGTATGGTTTCCCAAGTATAGTTTACAGTGTCAGTGGTGCCTACTCCAAATCCAATAGAGTTTGGAAAAGAACCTGGGAGGCTCAAATTCCAAACCGTAATAAAGTCTTGTGCATGCAATCCGTTGGCAAAAAAAGCAACTAAAACAAAAAGTATAATCTTTTTCATAAATTAAAATATTGAGGCAAATATAAAATAAATAATCTTAAGCTTTTAGGTGAAAATACCAACCTTTTATGCAATTGATATAAACCGTTAGCCATTGCAGGTAAACTTTTGGATAGGAATGCTTAAAATTTTACGTATCTAGCCTAAACGTTTAGGTAGTAAATCTAAAATTTTAGGTTGCCAAGTTAAAGTTTTTGGTATCTCACCTAAAACTTTGGTATCTTGAGCAAACGGCTTACCCATTGAACCTAAAATTTTCACTTTATCAGCTAATTTTTTACTTAATAAACCTAAACGCTTGGGTTTTGGGTAAGACTGCTTCATACTTTTACGAATAGCGGAACAGGCTCAGTGATGGAACTTTACTTTAAAAACGTCATTGCGATGCTGTCGCTCTGTTAAGACACAGAAGATGCACAATGAAAAAGACCTCGACCTCAAAAAAAATAAAAGTCTGACATCTGTCATCTGACATCCGACATCTCTCATTATATTTGCAGCATGACGTTCAAGAATCAAACAAATTTTTATCAAGGAAAAGTGAGGGATGTTTATACTATTGCAGATAAACACGTGGTGATGGTTGCTAGTAATCGAATTTCGGCTTTTGATGTGATTTTACCTAAACCCATTCCTTACAAAGGGCATGTCTTGAACCAAATTGCAGTTAAAATGTTACATGCAACCCAAGATATTGTGCCTAATTGGCTGATAGATTCTCCTTTGCCACATATTTCAGTGGGCTTGTTGTGCAAACCTTTTGCTGTGGAAATGGTGATTCGTGGTAACTTGACTGGCCATGCATGGAGAACCTATAAATCGGGTTTGAGGGAACTGTGTGGTGTGGCATTGCCAGAAGGATTGAAAGAAAATGATTATTTTCCAACACCGATTATTACGCCATCTACCAAAGCAATGGAAGGCCACGATGAAGATATTTCAAAAGAAGAAATTATATCCAGGGGTATTGTTTCGAAAGAAGATTATGAACAATTAGAAAAAATTACGCATCAATTATTTCAACGAGGTAAAGAAATAGCAGCTGAGCGAGGGTTGATTTTAGTGGATACAAAATATGAATTTGGAAAGATTGGAGATACCATTTATTTAATAGATGAAATTCATACACCGGATAGCTCGCGTTATTTTTATGCAGAAGGTTATGAAGATCGACAAGCAAAAGGCGAAGCACAAAAACAATTGTCAAAAGAATTTGTAAGAGAGTGGTTGATAGAAAACAATTTTATGGGTAAAGAAGGACAGCAAGTTCCTGAAATGACCCCTGCATTTGTTGAAATGGTGTCGGCTCGTTACATTGAATTATTTGAAAAAATAACCAATGAAAAATTTGACAAAAAGGATGTGGATGAAAATTCGATTGAAGAAATTGTGAATCTTTGTATAGAAAAACTGTAAGCTGGTTTTTCAATAAAAAATTAAAACTATGTTTACCATTGCCATACACGGAGGTGCAGGAACGATTTTGCAATCGATGTTAACACCCGAATTAGAATCGAACTACAAACAAGGATTGCAAAATGCATTAG
Source organism: Bacteroidota bacterium (assembly GCA_947457085.1). GTDB lineage: Bacteria > Bacteroidota > Bacteroidia > Chitinophagales > Chitinophagaceae > OLB11. The sequence goes on along the minus strand of CANGUS010000186.1, from coordinate 2,104 downwards.
ACGCAGGGTATGAGGTTTTGAAACAAAATGGGTCTTCATTAGATGCTGTTTGTGCAGCAGTAAAATCATTGGAAAATAATGAATTGTTTAATGCAGGGAAAGGCTCGGTATTCACTCATAAAGGTATACATGAAATGGATGCATCCATTATGAGAGGAGATACTTTAGAAGCGGGTGCAGTGGCGGGTATACAAAATATAAAAAATCCAATTTTAGTTGCTCGGGATGTCATGCAATATTCTGGACATGTGTTGCTCAGTGGGCAAGGGGCACAAGAATTTGCTTTAAGCCGAGGATATGAACAGGTGCCCAATGAATATTTTTACAATCAATTTAGATTTGATCAATGGCAAGAAATTAAAGAAACCGATGACTTTCAATTAGATCATGCTGCTGCTCAACAAAAAGGTTTTGCGCATGAAGAAAAAAAGTTTGGAACGGTTGGTGCGGTTGCGTTAGATCTGCAAGGCAACTTGGCAGCAGGAACTTCTACCGGAGGGATGACCAATAAACGATTTGGCAGAGTAGGCGATACCCCCATTCCAGGTTCGGGTACATATGCCAATAATCATACTTGTGCGGTTAGTTGCACCGGACATGGTGAGTTTTTTCTTCGCGCAGTGGTTGCTTACGATATTTCTTGTTTGATAGAGTATAAAGGATATACCCTTCAACAAGCTTGCGATATAGTCGTAAAAGATAAATTGGTTAAATTAGGAGGTGAAGGCGGTTTGGTAGCAGTAGATGCACATGGAAATTTTGAACTATCATACAATTCAGAAGGAATGTATAGGGGTGCAAAAAATAGTGAAGGCGTAAATATCGTTGGAATTTATAAGTAGGTGTAGTTTTTAGCAATCAATTCCACTGGCATGATGAATGAATAAAATCCTAGCTTGTAAGCGTATAGATTTCATTTTCTCTCTTTTTTTTATCTTGGTACTGATGTACGATTACACTGATAAATGTGCTGATTACTGCTGGTATTGTCAAACAAAATGTTTCTGTATAATAAATTTCTCCATCAAAATAGTATTCTATCAGATAGAATAATATAATTAAATAAATGAACGTACTCAATGGGTAAGCTATCATTTCAATTATCTTTTTTATTAGTGTATTTGAGTTTAATTTTTTTAACAAATAGTTAGTTGCTTTAAATAATAATATCAGAGGAATTGCTCCAAGAAAAGAAATAGTACCGTATACCAAAATTAGTTGACAAAAATTTATTATTGTCTCAGTTATTTGATTGTCTTTAATAGCATATTTCGCTAGATCTAATATTAGTAACAATATGCAAATATTTATACCGAGTATAAAATTATAAAGCTGTGCCTTGATCCAAATTTTAAAACTATTCATATAAAAGTACTTTGAATAACAAAGTTAATAAAACTAAAATCATTATCAAAATATTTTTAAATATAAAAGGGATGAAAAAAAGAGAGCTAAAAAAATACCTAGAAAAACAGTTTTCTAGGTATTGGTTATGTTCAAAAAAATATTTTTATACTAAGGGAAACACAATGTGTTATTAAATGGTAAGTATCCTTCTATTATTCTATAGCAGTAAGTTAAATGTTTCTAACCATTGCGGTGGCATTGCCAATTTTTACTTTTTTGTTTTTCAGTTTTTCATCTTTGATCAATCGCAAAACATCACTTACTTTATTTTTTCGAATGGCTACAAACGCATAAAAATCTTTTACTTCAATCAATCCAATATCATCTGATTTTAATTTGGCTCGTTGACCAAAAAAACCAACAATATCTATTTTATTGACTTTGTCTTTTTTTCCTAATGATACATGCAAGGTGCTCCATTCTGTTTTGGTTGGCAGGGGTAAATTTTCTACAAACTTAATTTCTTCAATTTCTTCAGTAATATAGGTAGGTAAATGCTCTTCAGGAGACAATAATATAACTACCGTCCCAAAATCATCCATACGGGCTGTTCGTCCGTTTCGATGGGTATAAACATCCTCCGTGGCAGGTAAATGATAATGAATAATGTAGCGAATGCCTTTGATATCTAATCCACGAGAAGCTAAATCAGTGGTGATGAGTAAATTGCTCGTGCCGTTTTTAAATGCAAATAATT
>CANGUS010000185.1 GCA_947457085.1 Bacteroidota bacterium | reverse complement strand
TCTATTGGATTCATTTTGATAGATATCAGTTGTTAGCTGCCAGACGATTTTTTATAATTTAATAACCATATTTTTTCCACATAGCTATGCCATAAATAATGTGCATCATACCAAATCCTAGGGTCCAGAACAACCATCCTTGGTGTAAGAAAAATAAAGAAATAATACCTAAAATAATTTGACTGTATCCCAAATATCGCACTTCACCTAATGTGTATTTGCTGCCATTTACTAATCCTAATCCATAAAATAATAAACAGCCAGATGCAACAAATTCAATGTAATTGAATTCAATTAATTTAAGAATAAATATTCCACCGATTAAAATTGGTAATAAAGTATTAAATAATAATCGACGGGAAGTAGCGTCCCAAATCGGCCTTTCTTGTTTTTTACTTTGTATATAAGTAAATAGCAAAGACAACAAAAATGCAGCAATAAAAACGCCAATCCCAATGGTTACTAATTCTACAAATAATGCTTCACGATTAGGAAATGAATTTTCATAAATGCTTCCTGAACCTATTTTATTAATTTTTCCGTATGCTAAATAAACACCAACCAATGCACACAAACCAGCACTAATTCCACCCCAACCACTTAAACTCACAAATCGGCTGCTTTTTTCCATCATCGATTTAATTTGTTGTAACTGCTCTAAAGGATTTTCTTGGACTGTATTCATATCTTTACTTTGAAATACAAAGCTAAAACTATTTTCTTTATATTATGTTATATTTGTAATTCTAAAATTTCATACATTGGCACAAACTCCTTTGCAATATTTAAAGAAAAACTTTCCAAAGCAAAAAGATTCCTTGACCCTTTTTTTAAAAAAATTTGACGACCAAAAAATAATTGGCATTCATAAATTAGTAGAAGAAGCTAGTGTAAAAGCTTGGGATGAAGTGAATTGTTTAGAATGTGCAAATTGTTGTAAAGCAATGACGCCTACTTTTACTAAAAAAGATTTGAAAAGAATAGCTGCATTTTTAGGAATGACGGAAACTGAAATGTATAATAAATGGTTGAAAACCGACGAAGACAATGGCGATATTGTCAACCAAAAACAGCCATGCCAATTTTTAGATAAAAAAACAAACTTTTGTTCGATTTACGAAGTACGCCCAGATGATTGTGCAACCTTCCCACATTTTAAACGTAAACCATTCAACGATTTTAATCATATTCATGAACAAAATATTCAATATTGTCCTGCCACATTAAAAATGGTTAATCACTTAAAAGATACTATTGATGCCGGATTTGACTGGTAAATTTTAGCTCAACTCTTTTTCAATAATTTGGCTAATTTCATTAGCATGGGTTAATATCATAAAATGACTCCCTTTGTTTATTGCATAGTCTGGTAGACAATATTTTAATTGAAACAACAGGTCTTTTTCTCCATTAATTTGAATTGCATTTGTTGGCTTTATTGAGTTTTTCCATTTTAAAATAGTATCTAAAGACCACGATAAATAATTAGAAGAAGTTTTGTCAATTATTTCTTTCAAATAAGCTTTCATTTTGGGTGTATGCACTCCAAAAACATAATTCATCATAAAATCAGCATTTTTTAAAAGATATACAAATCCTAATTTGTGCAATCGTAAATTACCAGCAAGTCGTAAATACCAGGGAAGTTGGTTATGAGTTGCAATACTTGAAATTAGAATCACTTTTTCTGCAGGAAATAATTTTGAAATTTCAATGCACATGATACCACCAAATGAAAGACCTACTAATGCAAATGGTCTAGATGTATCCATTCGTTCGGCCATTCTTTTAGCATAATGTTCGATCGATTCATTTTTTTGAGGCTCTAACCAATCTATGTGATTTATACAAAATTGTTCAGATAATTTTATTCTATCAAATGCATGTCTATCAGCACCAAGACCACTAATGAAGTAAACTGGTAAGTTATGAGTTGAAAGATGCATTTCTTTAGACATTATTAAAATTTATCAAATTAACTCTACCATAATTGAACTCGCTTCATCCTTACGTAAACTTAATTGGTAGCCTGCCACATTTACTGCTATTGGATCTCCTAATGGGGCTGTTAATTCAACAGAAATTTCTTCATCTGGGATAATGCCCATTTCTAATAATTTCACATACAATTCTGTCTCTCCAAAACTTTTAATAATGGCTTTTTGCTTATATGGAAGTTCGGTAAGTTTTATAATACTCATTTTTTAATCCAATTGATATTCATTCATAAATGCAACACTCTTCATCATGTCATCATGAATGATTCTATCTTTTTCAATAAATGGAACGGTTTTTCGATATGTTGTTATTAATTTTTCAATCATAGCAGATGATTTTTTAGGACGACGGAAATCGAATGCTTGTGTTGCATTTAATAATTCAATTGCCAAAACCATTTCTACATTTTTTACAACTTCATATAATTTTGTAGCCGCATTTGAACCCATACTCACATGGTCTTCTTGCCCGTTGCTACTTACAATACTATCTACTGATGCAGGAGTGCAAAGCTGTTTGTTTTTACTAACAATAGATGCTGCGGTATATTGAGCAATCATTAAACCGCTATCCAAACCTGCACTTTTCACTAAAAATGGAGGTAAGTTTCGCTGTCCTGAAATGAGTAAATACGTTCTACGTTCCGAAATATTTCCAAGCTCAGCAATAGCTATCGCTAAATAATCCAAATTAATTGCCAGCGGTTGCCCATGAAAATTACCTCCACTTAATATCATATCTTCATCAGGAAATACCAATGGGTTATCTGTTACCGCATTAATCTCTTGTTCAACAATTTTTTCTACATGTGCCACTGCATCTCTTGTGGCACCATGAACTTGCGGAATACAACGAAAACTATAAGGATCTTGTACTTGTTTTTTTGTTCCATTTGCCATCTCACTTCCTTGCAAAATTCGCAGCATATTTTTTGCCACATGAATTTGACCCTCATGGTTTCTTACCGAATGAATATTAGGTGTAAAAGGCTCTAATGTTGCATCAAATCCTTCAAATGAAATGGCAGCAATAACATCGGCCCACTCAATCAATTTTTTAATTTTCAATAAGCACCAAACTGCATACGAACTCATAAATTGAGTTCCGTTTAATAAAGCTAAACCTTCTTTACTTTGCAACTTTAATGCTTCAAAACTTAATTCATTTGCATTGCGTTTCACACCATCAATATATACTTCTCCTTTATTCAATAATGGCAAACTTAAATGTGCTAAAGGGGCCAAATCACCACTGGCTCCCAATGAACCTAATTGATATACTACCGGTAAAATATTTTGATTATAAAAAGATATCAATCGTTCAGTGACTTCTAAACTCACACCACTATTGCCATATACAAAGTTTTTCACTTTTAATAAAAGCATTAATTTCACGATGTCTTGAGGTACTTCATTTCCCATTCCACAAGCATGACTCAACACTAAATTTTCTTGCAACTGTTCAATATCATCATTTGATATTTTCACGTTGCACAAACTTCCAAAACCTGTATTAATGCCATAAAAAGTTTTACCTTCTTCTTTCATTTTGCTATCCAAATAAGCACGACATTTTTCAATGTTGGCAACAGATGTTTCATCTAATTTTATCTGACTACTTAAAATAGTTTCAATATCGGATAAAGAAAGTTTTTTGATTCCTAAAGAGTGTACTGACATCAATATAAATTTTGTGCAAATGTAAGTAAAAAAAATCCGATCTATTTTCCATTACGGTTGTGAATTCAGCCTCTAATTTTCAATTCGGAAATTTAGATTGGGGTTATTTACATGCTACATAAACATTAAAAAGTTAATTTAACTCAACAAATCAACTATTTTCTAAATCAATAACTTTGAATAATCAATAAAGTGATACAAACCATAATGCCTATAATAATGACAGCTACTTTTTGCAATCCTACAAGTTCTGATTTTATTTGTGACATGGCTATTCGTTTTTCAATAGAATGATTGAAAAAATGCTGGGCAAGAAGAGTAGGCGTTTGATTGTATTGTACTGCTTTTAATAAATTTTCTGTATACTCATCGGCTGCATATTCTTGAGTAGATAATTTATCTGCTTGAAACTCATGCACCAATTCGATTTCTTTATGATAGAAAAAAATAAATGGATTAAACCAGCAGGTGGCTTGCAATATAGAAAAATAAATTTTGTCTCTACTGTGTTGTATTAAAACATGGGCTTGCTCTTGCTTTACAATTATTTTTAAAGAATAATAAAAAATACAAATGGAATCGAATTTATTTGTTAGCTAGTTCATTGTTGGC
>CANGUS010000184.1 GCA_947457085.1 Bacteroidota bacterium | reverse complement strand
TGAACTAGCAAATACTTTACGAATAGATAGAGCAACCATAGAACAATATATTTCATTATTAGAAAAAGCATTTATCGTTTTTCGATTACAACCCTTAAGTAAAAATGTCAGAACTGAAATAAGTACTAACCGTAAAATATATTTTTATGATAATGGAATACGAAATGCCATCATAAGAAATTTTACATCCCTAGAACTTCGAAATGATGTGGGTGCTTTATGGGAAAATTTTTTAGTAGCAGAAAAAATGAAAGCAAGGCATTATAGTGGCTGGAATGGCAGGGCATATTATTGGAGAACTTATGCACAACAAGAAATTGATTATGTAGAAGAAAGCAACGGAAACTATTCTAGTTATGAATTTAAATGGAGTGCCAAACAACAAGCAAAATTTCCTATTACATTTTTAAATGCATATAAACCGATTGAAAAGCAAGTTGTAACTCCTGAAAATATGGGTGATTTTTTACTTTAATGTATAAACGAAAAGCCGATTCGAAAGAGTCGGCTTTTTATGTTTGAATAATTATTGTTTAGTAATGATTTGATTCCAATCAACAGCATTGTTTTTTATGGATACTAAATATGTACCCACTGGTAGATTTAGTATATTAATTTCAGCTTGATAATTTCCTGGATTAGCATTAATTATTTTTTCTAAAACAAGGCGGCCTTGCATATCGCGCACGCATACATTTACTTCAGTGCTTGCAGAAAAGTAAGCATTAAAATAGACTACTCCATTGCTAGGATTAGGAAACAAGGTAAATACATTGTCTTTTCCATCTCTAAATAAATCAATTGTTTGAGAAGCAAGTTGGATTTTATCGTCAATATCTTTTTGTTGTAAACGATAATAATTATGCCCTAACGAAGGATGTTGATTAGAAACAGCATACATTAAAAGGTCGCCGTAATTATTGTTTTTAGCCTTACTTTTCACTTTTGCCAATGGAATAAAATCTTGAGCATTTTTGCTATATTCTAAAATGTATTCATCCATGTTCACTTCTAAAGTACTAACCCAATGAATAGTATCAATGTCGCCTTTTTGAAAACCCTCAAAAGATATAATTGTTGCAGGTAATGGTGTTGAACTTACGTTCGTATGAAAACCAATAGTTGGATTGTCTGTTCCATTGGTTGTGCCTGTATTATAATCAACACGAATTCGACCTATAGAGCCATTACCGCCAATACCAAAAATAAAAGGAGGCCACAATGCAGCAGCACCCCCAATACCGCCTAAGGCATTCAGTGTACCTGTATGATTAACGTTTAATGCGGCTAGCCAGATGGTTCCACCTGATCCTCCTGCACCACCTCCACAATAACCTCCACCATCTGAACCTCCATTGCCTCCATTAACATGGATACCACCCGTTGCCGATATGATTAAGTTGGCACCACTGTTAATTACAATTAATCCGCCACCGGCTCCACCGCCACCGGCTCCACATTCATTACCGCTCGAACCGCCACCACCACCAGACCCAGCAGGTAATCCAGAAATCATGACATCACCATATGATGTTCCCCCATTGGGAGAAGAGATATTTGCTGGCGAACCAATATTGGCATAACCACCGCCACCGCCACCAGACCAATTTGAACCTCTATTATTTACACCACCAGCACCCACACCATCTGTTCCATTAACGGGCGTAGTGCTAAATGTAAAAGACCCATGACCACCATTGCCACCACCAGCAACTCCAATGCCACCAATACCACCCGTTATAGAAGTAACTCCGCTTGAACCATTGCCACCATTGGCTTGCAGGGTTCCATGAATGATTACATTTCCTATCGATCGAATTATTAATGGAGCTGTTCCTGTAACATTTAATGTAACACCGGGATCAATGGTAAATTGTGTAAAGTTATACGTACCACCAACAATACTACCACTTGTTGTTGCGTGATAAACTCCATCAGAACCATTCCCTATGTTGTAAAAAAGTTGTGCATTTGACTGAATTGAAAAAAACAGAATTAAAAGCCATGTTTTTTTTAAAACCCAATTGGATAATCTTCTGATAAATAATTTCATTTTATTTATTTTAAACAAAAATAATTTTTTTTAAAATAATTATTGCTAAATAAGCAAACAACATAATTAATTAACATAATAAAATAACTTTTCAGTTACAGAATTTCAGAAACCTATTTCTTTATCAGAAGAAATTATGTGTAATTCATTTTTTATATAACTAGATAACAGCATAAAAAAATTTAAAAAAAGATAATTAAAATTTATCTACATAAAGGATTTCTTACTCAAAAAAAACATCCCAAATATTCGAGAATAAAAAAAGCGTTGTATATTTCCAAAAATTATCATTCGTGGAAGCACAAAATATGATCAGTTGGTTTGAAATTCCAGTTTCAGATTTCGAAAGAGCAAAAAAATTTTATGAAACTATTTTTGATGTTGAGATGACAATAACCGAAATTCAAGGTTATAAGATGGGATTTTTCCCAGCTTTTGAAGGTCATGTAAGTGGTGCCATCTGTTATGGCGAAGGCTATATTCCTTCCGGTGCAGGATCTTTGCTTTATTTAAATGCCAATCCTGATTTAAATTTAGTTTTAGACAGAGCCACTTTGCATGGAGGAAAAGTTATTGTTCCCAAAACATTAATTTCGGAAGAGGCCGGCTATTACGCTTTTTTAGTCGATACCGAAGGCAACCGAATTGCATTGCATTCAAATAGATAAACAAAAAAGGGTTCCCATTTGGCAACCCTTTTTTTTATTCATTTCTACTACTAATTAGGCAGCATGATCTGCCTCAATTTTCGCTTTAATTTTTTCTTCTATTTCTTTAGCCATTTCAGGATTGTCTAACAATAATTGTTTTACAGCATCTCTACCTTGTCCTAATTTATTGGTTTCATAACTATACCATGATCCACTTTTTTGAATCACACCATGTTCTGCACCAAGATCCACAATTTCGCCTACTTTGCTAATTCCTTCACCAAAAATAATATCAAACTCCGCTTGACGGAATGGAGGTGCTACTTTATTTTTCACTACTTTCACACGTGCTCTGTTACCTACAGCTTCATCGCCATCTTTTATTTGCGCAATGCGACGAATATCTAAACGAACCGAAGCATAAAACTTTAACGCATTTCCACCCGTTGTTGTTTCAGGACTACCAAACATTACGCCAATTTTTTCACGCAATTGATTGATAAAAATACAACAACAACCTGTGCGGTTAATGGTAGCCGTTAACTTACGTAATGCCTGACTCATTAAACGAGCTTGTAAACCCATTTTGCTATCTCCCATTTCACCTTCTAACTCAGCTTTTGGGACCAAGGCCGCTACCGAATCGATTACAACTAAATCTACTGCGCCAGATGAAATTAAACGATCGGCAATTTCCAATGCTTGTTCACCATAATCAGGTTGAGAAATTAATAAATTATCGATATCAACGCCTAATTTTTTTGCGTAAGCCGAATCAAAAGCATGTTCAGCATCAATAAATGCACAAATGCCTCCTTTCTTTTGCGCTTCCGCAATGGCATGCGTTGCAATGGTTGTTTTACCAGAAGATTCTGGTCCGTAAATTTCAATTACACGACCTCTTGGGAATCCACCAATACCTAAAGCAATATCTAAACCTAAAGACCCTGATGGAATATTGTCTATTTCAATAACTTCTTTATCGCCTAACTTCATGATAGAACCTTTGCCATAGTCCTTATCAATTTTTTCCATTGTTAGTTTAAGTGCCTTTAATTTTTCGTTTTCTACGGGTGCTACTTCTTTTGCCATTTTGTATATTTATTAATTGTGTTTATAAACAAATTTATTACTTAAAATGAATTAAAAATCTTTTGTTGATAAGTTTCTATGATTCCTTTTCAACTAAACTGAATAGCATGGGAGTTGCCATTCAATTTAGTTTTCAAAAGACTTATTACATCCGTTTAAAATTCAATGCAAATATAATTGAGCAGGTACGTAATGAGATTACGCAGTAAAAAGAATGTTACAAATCATCAAATTCATATAAAGGATCTAAGTGGTTTTCATGGGTCATGTTACAAATTTCCTTAATCAAACCATCTTCTAAACTATACACCCAACCATGAATTTCTGGGCTTTTTTTATTTTTCCAAGCTTTTTGCACGATGCTCGTTTTAGCTAAATTCATCACTTGCTCTTCTACATTTAGTTCAATTAATTTATTCAATCGATCTTCTGGTTTGGTTTGAAAATCAATTGTGTTTCTGTGCATACGATAAACATCTTTGATGTTACGAATCCATTTATTAATCAAATCAAAATTATGTCGAGACATAGCAGCCTT
>CANGUS010000183.1 GCA_947457085.1 Bacteroidota bacterium | reverse complement strand
CCTCTTGTTAAATCATATGGACTCATTTCAATACCGACCTTATCACCCGGAAGTATTCGAATGTAATGCATTCTCATTTTGCCGGAAATGGTGGAAATCACCTCATGACCATTTTCCAAACGAACCCTGAACATTGCATTACTTAATGCTTCTGTTATTACGCCGTCTTGTTTTATCAAAGGTTGTTTACCCATATTTATTTTTAGAGGTGCGAAGGTAGAATTTTTTTTTGAATAAAAAAACCATTTTGCTTATATATTGTTATTTTTTTTATTATTTATTAAAAAATCCTCTTTTTAGGAGGATTTTTCACTTTTTTTGTTATTTACTACTTCGTTTTGTTCATCAATGCTTGTATCGCAGTCGCTTTTTCTGACTTTCCGGTAATATTATATGTTTGTAATAAACCAGATAAAACTTGTTTGTATGTTTCTTTGTTTGAATCATTGATTTGCTCTGCTTCAATACTTGTTTTTGCTTTTTCTAAAAATGGAACACATTTAGCCAACAATCCATCTCTTACTGGTTTCATTGCTTCATATTTTTTATCATCTGCTTTATTCATTTCATCAGTTACTGTTTTGGCTTGATTAAAATAAAGTAAGCCGGTGTAAAACTGACCATAATAATTATTCGGCTCTAACTCCATCACTTTATTGTATTGAGTTAACGCATTTTGCTCCAACTCTTTCGCATTAGCAGGTCTGTCTCCTTTATTTGGATTCGCCATATTGTAATAGGTTTGACCTAAAATGATATACAAATCTGTTTTTTTAGGCTCTAAAGCAATTCCTTCTTTTAATTTGACAATCAATTCTTCTGATTTACCTGAATTTGAATAATAGTTAATTTCACTGTTTACCAATCTTTTATCATTCGGGAATTTACTTTTTCCTTGTTTCATATTTTCCTGCCATTTAGCATCATTCTTTTTCCCTTCATAAATGTCAGCTAACATTACATACAGATCTGCAGAATTAATATATGGACTTTTTGATACTTCTTCGAATAATGGAATTGCATTATCAACTTGACCTAATTGGTAAGCACAATTTCCTTGATATAATTTTGCATTTGCAAAAATGGTATCCATTCCTGTTCCAGCATATATTTTTCCAGCATCTAATTTTGACAACTCAACTACATGACCAAATGATTTATAGGCCGCTTCATACTTATTGTCATTCATTTCAGTAATTGCATTGTTGAAGTTGATTCCTAGCATCGTTTGTAACAAAGGGAAAATTTCATCTTTAGAATATTTAGGGTCTATTGAAAATGATTTTTGATAAGCTTCTAATGCAATTTTATTTGCATTTGGGGTTGAGGCTTGTAATGTATTTGCCACAGATAATTCAAGAGCATATGGCTTTTCATTTAACATGAAAATCAATTGAGGCATTAAATCTTTTGGAGTCCCAATAGCTTGATAAATAACGGCTTTTAACAACCATGCTTTTGCATTATTGGCGGTCGATTCATTTAACACAGTTTCATCAATCAGCTTTTTAGCTTCTGCAATTTCATTCGTTTTTAAATAATTGATTACACTTTGAATATTTGCTTTTTGTGCTTGACCAATCAAAGCGATTGTCAAAAAAGCGATAGAAAGAAATACTTTTTTCATTTTTATGTATTTTATTTTTTGTTTTTGTTTAAATTAATGTTATTCGTTTTCAGGGCTTTCTTCAGCAATTGCATCGTCTTTTGCATCTTCTTTAGGCGCTGATGAATCTGCTGAACTAGCTGAATTTTCGACCCCTTCTTCAGAAACAATTGCTTCTGTTACAATAGGGTTTCCTTCTTCATCGAATTCAATTGTTTCTTCTTCATCTTGCTCTGCAATTTTTGCAATCGCTGCGATCGAATCTCCAGCGTCTAAATTAATCAAACGAACACCTTGAGTGGCTCTACCGGCTGCTCGTATACTTTTTACACTAGTACGAATAGTAACGCCAGAAACACAAGTAATAAATAAATCATCGGTTTCATCAACCGCTAAGAAGCCAATTAATTTCCCAGTTTTTTCAGAAATATTTAATGTTTTAACTCCCTTACCGCCTCTGTTTGTAATTCGATAAATTTCTTCCCATTCTTTGGTTTCTTCATTGTGTTCATCCAAGTTTGTTCGTTTCCCAATACCTTTTTCTGAAACCACTAAAATCGTTTTTGTTTTATCATCTCTATTCACACATGCCATGCCTACCACTTCATCAGATAAATCATCTACTTCTATACCAGTAACACCGATAGCACCTCTACCTGTAGGACGAACTTTTTCTTCAATGAAACGAATCGCTCTACCCGATTTAATAGCTAACATAATGTATGAATGTCCATCTGTTAATGCCGCTTCTAACAGGGTATCTCCTTCATTAATAGTGATGGCATTGATCCCATTTTGACGTGGACGAGAAAAATCTTTTAAGGTAGATTTTTTCACAATTCCTTGTTTAGTACAAAGCACTATATAATGTTCTTTTACATAGTCTTCATCCGTTAAACTCTTAACATTTAAAATGGTTTTTATTTTTTCATCAGGAGGCAATTGCAATAAATTTTGAATGGCTCTTCCTTTCCCACTTTTTTCTCCTTCAGGGATTTCATAAACTTTCAACCAATAGCATCTTCCTTTGTCGGTGAAGAACAATAAAGTTGCATGTGTTGAAGCAATAAATAATTGATCTATGTAATCTTCATCGCGCGTTTTTCCACCCATTGCACCTCTTCCTCCACGACGTTGTGTTCTGTATTCGCTTGCAGATGTTCGTTTAATATAACCTAAATGGGATACAGTGATTACTACATCTTCTTCTTCAATTAAGTCTTCGATGCTGATTTCATTGGCCAAATATTCAATATGAGATTTTCGTTCATCACCAAAGCGTTTTTTAACTTCTAATAATTCTTCTTTGATTAATGCATAGCGTAAATCCTCATTACTCAATAACTCTTTTAAGTCATTGATGATTTTCATAATGGCATCGTATTCTTCTCTAATTTTATCTATTTCAAGACCCGTTAATGTTCTTAAACGAAGCTCTAAAATGGCTTTTGCTTGAATTTCACTCAATTCAAATTCAGCCATCAAACCTTCTCTAGCAACATCTGGCGTTTCACTTTCGCGAATAATTTTAATTGCTTTATCTAATGCATCTTTGGTTGCAATTACTTTCATGTAACCTTCCAAAATATGCGCTCTTTCTTCTGCTTTTCTTAATTCAAATTTTGCACGTCGAACAACCACTTCATGACGGAATTTTACAAATTCTGCAATTAATTCTTTGATATTTAAAATTCTAGGACGACCATCTACCAATGCAACATTATTGATACCATAAGAAGTTTGCACTTCAGTGTATTTATACAATTGATTCACGATCACATTTGCAATGCCATCTTTCTTTAAATCAATTACCAAACGCATTCCATCCCTGTCACTTTCATCTCTCACATCTCTTACTCCTTCAATTACTTTGTCGTTCACTAAATGCGCAATTTTTTGGTGTAAAACTGCTTTATTTACTTGATATGGAAGCTCATAAATGATAATGCTTTCGCTGCCATTTTTATTGGTTTCAATATTTAAACGGCCTCTCACTACTACTCTACCACGACCCGTTTCAAAACCTTGTTTTACTCCATCCATTCCGTAAATGATACCTCCTGTAGGGAAATCGGGTGCTTTGATATATTTGGTAATTTCATCGATGGTAATTTCTTTATTATCGATATAAGCACAAATTCCATCAACCGTTTCGCTTAAATTATGAGGCATCATGTTGGTTGCCATACCTACAGCAATTCCCGAAGCTCCATTTACAATTAATTGTGGAATTTTTGAAGGCAGTACGGTAGGTTCTTTTAACGTATCATCAAAGTTATTTTGGAAATCAACGGTTTCTTTGTCGATATCTTCAATCATGGCTTCTGCAATTTTTTGCATACGCACCTCTGTATAACGCATAGCAGCTGGACTATCACCATCTACTGATCCAAAGTTTCCTTGTCCGTCAATCATCATATATCGCAAACTCCAAGGTTGTGCCATACGAACCATTGTATCGTACACCGAAGTGTCTCCATGAGGATGATATTTACCTAAAACCTCACCAACAATACGGGCAGATTTTTTATACGGCTTGTTAAACGTATTTCCCAATTCGCTCATCCCAAATAATACACGGCGATGAACGGGTTTTAAACCGTCTCTCACATCAGGCAAAGCACGTCCTACAATTACCGACATTGAATAGTCGATATAGCAAGATTTCATTTGCTCTTCAATGTTTACTTGTATGATTTTATCATTTTGCTCTTCAGGTAAATTTTGCTCTTG
>CANGUS010000182.1 GCA_947457085.1 Bacteroidota bacterium | reverse complement strand
TTCTTGATATACAAAATGTTCCTTTGCCATTACCGTTTCTATAGATGCTGGGCGTACAGAACCTCCAGCTTTTTGATGTAAATGTACTCGTCCTGATCCATCAGAACGAAGAATACTATCTACAACTCCGAAGCCTTCTGTATTGGGTTCTAATAATACGGCACCACATCCATCACCAAAAATGATACAAGTTGCACGGTCTTCAAAATTTAATATAGAACTCATTTTATCTCCACCAACTACTATTACTTTTTTAAATTTACCTGTTTCCACAAATTGAGCAGCAGTAGTTAAAGCATATAAAAAGCCTGAACAAGCTGCATTGATATCATATCCAAATGCATTTTTCATGCCTAATTTATCGGTAATCACATTGGCAGTTGCCGGAAATGTAAAATCGGGTGTAGTGGTCGCACATATAAGCATCTCAACCTCCATCGGATCGATGCCTGTTTTGTCAAATATTTGTTGAACTGCCTTAACTGCCATATCGGAAGTTCCTAAACCTTCCCCTTTTAAAATGCGTCGCTCTTTAATCCCTGTCCTAGTAGTAATCCATTCATCATTCGTGTCTACAATTTTTTCTAAATCTAAATTGCTTAACACATCTTCAGGCACATATCCTCCTACACACGTAATAGCAGCTTGTATTTTTGTCATTTTTTATTATTTGGAATGGTAAAGTTAATATTTTCATTGTAAGATGATAGCATTATCTTTTTATTCTGTAAAAAATAATTTCAATGGATTAAATAAAGGCGGA
The DNA here is from genome assembly GCA_947457085.1 of Bacteroidota bacterium. Lineage (GTDB taxonomy): Bacteria > Bacteroidota > Bacteroidia > Chitinophagales > Chitinophagaceae > OLB11. Next base: position 3,651 of record CANGUS010000182.1, on the reverse strand, counting down.
CTCATTTGGATACAATTCCTTTATTTGAAAACAATATTTTAAGACTTATTATTGCAAAAAAATAAATACATGAATAGCCCTAAAAAATGGAAAATGATATTATTGGTATGGTGTGGAATTTATCCGTGCATAACATTGTTATCGCTTACTGTTGTGCCATTACTGAAAAACTTTCCTATATACCTAAAAACACTCGCAATGACAATGATTTTAGTACCCATTATGGTATTGATTATCATACCTTCAATACATAAACATTTTCATGATTGGTTAAGAAAATAAAAAGGGCGCCAAATAGGAGCCCCTTAAATTTGTATAGTTTTATATTTATCCTGGTATTCTTGAAATGTATTTGTCCATTTCTTTCAACTGATTAATAATCATTTCATTTTTAGGTTTGCAGGCTTTTGCTTTTTGATAATATAATTTCATCCCTTTGAAATCGCGTCGCTCTCCACATATACTAGACAATTGCAAGTATGCTGAAGCTTCGGAATCTTTATCTGGCAAACCCATTGAAACAGCTTTTCGCAAATTTTCATAAGCTTCTTTTTTGTTTCCTTTTTTATAAGAAATCATCCCCAATTGTAAATAAGCTCCTCCTTGCACACTTTTATCATCTATTCCTGCTTCTAAACTTTTACGAATATCGCTCTCCGCATCTTCAAAATTTTCATTCATCGTAGAGAAGTTAGATTTTAGCATATAGTAGGCAGATCGAACAGGTTTGTATAATAAATTGGGATATTTTACTCGATTTAATAAATCTTTTGCTCCATCAAAATCGCCATTTTCTACATGCTTTTGAATCAATGTAATTGGACCAATCATAAAATGAGCAACTACCATTAAAATGGCAATTAAAAAAAACAACCAACTCACATAAATACCCGATTTGGTTTGCATGGTAATATAAACACCTAACCCAATCAATATAATTGCAATGGGTAATCGGTATAAAACTAATATTCTACGTAAAAATGCCATAATTTTATTTAAGTTGCGAAACTACACGATTTTCAAAGAATATAAAAGTAGGATTATCTAATTTTTAAAAAATTTCCTGAGGACATTAATTTAAAAATGCTGGAAGGCACAGAAATAGTCTCATCATCTTGTCGATGATGTACAATGTAATCCACTTGATTTTTAATCTCCGTGGTCACTGAAGAATAAATAGTTGGCGTTTGGGCTCCACTTAAATTTGCTGACGTAGAAACAATGGGTTTTTTTGTACGCTTTATTAATGAGCGACAAAAAGGGTCTTTTGTTATACGCACAGCAATACTACCATCTGGTGCAATTAAAGAACTGGGCAAATTAATCGCATGGTCATAAATAATTGTTGTAGGTGTTTCAAAATTTGCAATCATTGATTGCAAATCGGGCAATGGATTGGCAATATATTTTGACAATTGCTTTACATCAGTCATCAACAAAATAAAACTTTTTTCAGCAGGTCGTTGTTTGATATTGTAAATTTTTTCAATAGCCATCTCGTCATCTGCTAAACAACCCAAACCCCATATAGTATCTGTAGGATATAAAATAACCCCATGCTGAGCAAATGTTTTCACACATTCTTGAATATCATTTTCGTATATCATTTTATTTGAGCATCATTTTATGATAGACTTGCATCACTTGTGCTGCACACTTTTCGTTGGTAAAATGATTGGCATGCAACAACCCTTTTTCTATGCAATTCGCACGAAATACATCCTCTTGATTTAATTTTTTCATTGCATTAAAAATATCATTTGAATTATTCGGATCAATTAAAATGGCTGCATCTCCCCCAGCTTCTTTTAAACTTGAGCAATTCGATGTAATGACTGCCGTTCCACTTGCCATAGCCTCTAAAACCGGTATGCCAAAGCCTTCCATGATAGAAGGATAAATTAATGCTGTTGAAAAATGATACAGAAATGGCAATGCGTCAAATATTTGAACACGATCAAAAATATCTTCTAAAAAGATTACTTGATTTTCTAACTGATTTTCTACTAAATAACTTTTCACTTGTTGCTTATAAGCACTCCCCTTACCAATTACAACCAATTGAACATCTTCCTCTTTGTTAAACAATTTCATTGCTTTACAAATTGACAAAAGATTTTTTCTTTCAATAATGCTACCTACATAAATGAAATATTTGTTAGGCAAATTAAAATGCCCAATTAATTCATCTCGATGGTATTTTTTATTTTCTAGGAAAAATCTTGCATCACAAGATTGATAACACACCTCTATCTTAGTCGGATCAATTTTTGTATACGTATTTAGAATATCTTGTTTTGTGGCCTCACTGATTGCAATAATACGATCGGCTGATTGGCAGGCAAATTTGAATTTATTCTTATAAAAAAACACATCCAGTTGACTGTATTGTTCGGGATAGTGTTCAAAAATTAAATCGTGAATTGTAACAATTGTTTTACACTTTTTATGTAACAAACTCCAAGGCAATTCATTGCTTAATCCATGATAAATATCTACTTTTTTTTCAATTTCATTTGCCATCCATCTGCTTCGCCAAAATGAAGGGAATAATTTTGACAAGAAACTGGTTGGATTAATTTCTTGTATATTTTTTTCTGGAAATACATGTTGATTGTTTTGCTTAGGATTGAATAAAAAATAATTGTTTGTAGGAAACAAATTGGCAAGAGAACGAATTAATGTTCGGCTATAGTTTCCTAAACCGGTATTATTGTGATAAGCTCTTTTTGCATCAAATCCTATTTTCATTGTATGCAAAAATAGGGAAACTTGTCGGATGTCGGATGCGGTATACTAGAAATAAGTTGGATGTTTTACCCTACATTCTCATTAGGCAAAGAAACTCATGGTTTTTTAAAACCCTTCAAAGTATAATGTTTCCTATTTTCTCTGAAGATACTGAACTAATTTCATTGGTAGAATATCGTCACTCCAAATGATGGAAGTGTTGCCAACAATAATGAATAAATAAAATAGCTTAGACCCCAAAATATATTTATAATAAACGTGACAAAAGTCTATCATCCGACTACCGACTTCCGACATCTTTTATTTACATTTGTCAAAAATAAAAAAGATGTCATTACAACAATTAATAAATGAAGCTTGGTCGAATAGAGAATTATTAAAAGATTCAAAATACACCGATGCAATAAGAGCGGTGATTGAGGAAGTAGATAAAGGAAGATTAAGAACTGCAGAACCTTTGGGAGATTCGAACTGGCAAGTAAATGAGTGGGTTAAACAAGCCATATTAATGTATTTTGGAATTCAACAAATGGAAACTTTTACATTGCCTCCTTTTGAGTTTTATGACAAAATGAAATTAAAATCAGATTATGCAGGCCAAGGAGTAAGAGCAGTTCCTCATGCAGTGGCTCGTTATGGTGCGTTTTTAGCACGCAATGTTGTTATGATGCCAAGTTATGTAAACATTGGTGCATATGTGGATGAAGGAACCATGGTCGATACTTGGGCAACTGTAGGTAGCTGTGCGCAAATTGGCAAGCATGTTCATTTAAGTGGCGGTGTAGGTATAGGTGGAGTTTTAGAGCCCTTGCAAGCCAGTCCTGTTATTATTGAAGATGGTGTTTTTGTGGGCTCTCGATGTATTGTTGTTGAGGGCGTAATTGTTGAAAAAGAAGCCGT
>CANGUS010000181.1 GCA_947457085.1 Bacteroidota bacterium | reverse complement strand
CAAAGACAATATGTTGAAATACAAAGAGGATCAAAAGGTGGATGGCTTGTTATTTAAGTACCAACATTTTTATGGTTCGTACGATTATGTAGTAGTTTCATCGAATTTTTATAAACATGAAATAAGAATCATTAAAAACAACAAAAAAATATACTCCTACAGAGACGCACAAGGTTTCAGAAAAAATATAAACGAAAAACTGAATGTAAAATTAATAGATGCATACGTCTATCATTATGGCTGGGTAAAAGAACCAAAAGCGATGCAAGAAAAGCAAAAAACATTTCAAAAACTTTGGCATGACGATGATTGGGTTGAACAAAATGTAGTCAAGTCAGAAGAATTTGATTACGAAAGTCATATTTCGGAATTGGCTAAATTTACAGAAAGTCATCCATTGATTATGCATCCTCGAATAGAAAAAAAATCATGGAAATTTGAACATGACATCTCATTTAATAGACGAAAACTTAAAGATTATTTCAAAGCTTTTTTACTCAAGGGTTTTGGGATAGATTTAAATTATAAAAATTATAAAATCTTATAAAAACAATTTTATTTCAGCATATCCCTTCTTTAAACAACAACAATAATCAAGAAATTGTTCATCTTCTTACTTGCATAGAGCATTTCTAACCAGTATAATCAGATTAAACATTCACCTTTAAACATTAACCATTATTTTTGCAACATGAAAAACAATTTCTTTTTATATGTTATTGCTGCACTTTTATTTACTTCTTGCGGTAGAGAAAACATTTTAACACAAAATCAGTGGGGAGATATTTATAAAAAACATGGAATTGACTCGGCTTGTTTTGAAATGATTGACAACACACACGACCAAGCTTTTATTTACAATTTGGAACGATGCAGTAGAAGAATGTCTCCAGCTTCTACATTTAAAGTGTTTTTATCTTTAGCAGCATTAGAATCTAATGTGGCTTTAGACGAAAACTTGATGATTGCTTGGAATAAAATACCAACAGGTAAACCAGAATGGGACAAAGACATGACCATGCGTGAAGCATTAAAAGTCAGCAGTGAGCCCTATTTTAAAGAATTAGCAAAAAAAATGGGTGCCGTTGAAATGCAAAAATGGCTTGATACCATTCGTTATGGAAATAAAAGAATAGGACAAGATATTGAAAGTTGTTGGGTAAATGACACTTTGCTAATTACTCCTGATGAGCAAGTAGGGTTTATGAAAAAATTATACTTCGATAAACTACCTATGTCGCAAAGAAGCCAGCGCATAGTGCGTAATATGCTTTTACAAGAAGAAACGGCAGAACATAAGCTATATTTTAAAACAGGTACAAAATTAAATGGCAATCAATCTTTAGTTTGGTTAGTTGGTTTTATAGAACGTAAAGAAACTCAAAAAGGAGTAGTAACCAAAAAGGAGGAAACTAATAGCAGACCCTACTTTTTTGCAATGAATTATGAAACAGTGTTTGATTCGCTTGCTACAAGAGAAAAACGCATTGAAATTTTAAAAGACATTTTAAAGGAAAGACAGATTTTAACAAGTCCTAAATAAGATATTTATGTAATTATCTTACATAACTAAAACAAATACCAAATTAACTCAAACAGAAAAAACATTTATTACATTTGTACGATAAAAATTATTTTTTATGACACAAGAACAATTAGAACAAAATTTTCAGCAAAGAGTAGATGCAGAAATAAAAATTGAAGCTCGTGATTGGATGCCTGATGAATATCGAAAAACATTAATTAGACAAATATCACAACATGCACACAGTGAAATTATAGGCATGTTACCTGAGGGAAATTGGATTACTCGAGCACCTAATTTGCGTCGTAAATTAATTTTATTAGCAAAAGTTCAAGATGAAGCTGGTCATGGCTTATATCTTTATTCTGCAGCTGAAACATTAGGTATTTCAAGAGCTGAATTAAACGAACAATTAAATTCGGGCAAAGCAAAATATTCTAGCATTTTTAACTACCCAACCCTTACTTGGGCTGACATTGGCGCTGTGGGATGGTTGGTTGATGGAGCTGCTATCATGAATCAAGTGATGCTTTGTAGAACTTCTTATGGGCCTTATGCGAGAGCTATGGTAAAAATATGTAAAGAAGAAAGTTTTCATCAACGTCAAGGTTATGAATCTTTATTGGCATTAAGCAAAGGCACTCCAGAACAAAAAGCAATGTTACAGGATGCTGTAGATCGTTGGTGGTGGCCATCTATAATGATGTTTGGACCATCTGATTCTGAAAGTACGAATTCTGAAAAAAGCATGCTTTGGAAAATTAAACGTCAATCGAATGATGAATTGCGCCAACGATTTGTGGATGCAACCGTTGACCAAGCTAGAATTTTAGGAGTTACCCTTCCTGATCCTGATTTAAAATGGAATGAAGAGCGAGGTCACTATGACTTTGGAACTATTCCATGGGATGAGTTTTGGAATGTTGTAAAAGGCAATGGGCCATGTAATAAACAACGTTTGCGCGCGCGAGTAAAGGCCTATGAAAACGGGGCTTGGGTAAGAGATGCAGCTACTGCAAATGCTGAAAAAAGAAAACGTAAAGTTGCTTAATAATACAAAACCGATTCTAATGAATCGGTTTTTTCTTTTAAAAATAAAAAGTGTTGAATTAATCTGATTTTTTTAAGATTTATTTTTTCATTGCTTTTTCTATCTCATCTGTAGTGATAGGGAAGTTTTTAAATAAATCTATACAACCCGTTTTAGTTACCCAGAAATTATTTTCAATTCTGATTCCTATATTTTCTTTTTCAACATAAATACCAGGTTCAATAGTAAAAACCATACCTTCTTTGATAGGGGTGTTTCTTGTACCAATATCATGCACATCTATTCCTAAATGATGACCTAAACCATGATAAAAATATTTACGGCAAGCTTTATTAGCAGGGTCTTGATTTTTAATTTCTTCTTTTGTTAATAAACCAATCGCCAGTAATTGTTTATTCATTTCATCTTCTGCTTTTGCCGTTATTTCCAACCAAGTAATACCCGGTTTTAATAATTTTTTTGCATAATTATGTACATTTAAACAAGCATCATATATCTCTTTCTGACGTTTTGTAAACTTACCATTTACAGGAATGGTTCTGGTCATATCAGCACAATAATTGCCATATTCTGCACCAAAATCCATTAAAATTAATTCCCCATTTTTACAAGCTTGGTTGTTGTCTACATAATGCAAAATACGAGCATTGTCGCCACTGGCAATAATACACCCATAGGCATGTCGAGTGGCACGATTTCGCAAAAATTCGTGTGTAACTTCTGCTTCAATTTCATGTTCATAAACACCCGGTTTCATGAATTTACAAACTCTTAAAAATGCTTTCAATGTGATATTCACAGCTTCTTGCATCACCACAATTTCTTCTTTTGTTTTAATAGCCCGAAGCTCTTTCATAACCAAAGCGGCCCGCTCGTACTTATGTAAAGGATAATTTTTCATTATTTCTTTTACATATAATAAATCCATTCTTGGCAAACTTAAATCGGTTCTGTCGTTTTCATTGCTATCTAAATAAATGGTATCCGCATGATGAATCCAACTGTGAAGCAATGCGTCTAATTGATCTAAATAAATAACTGTTTTTATTCCCGAAATTTGAGTTGCTTGCTCTTTGCTTAATTTATGACCTTCCCATTTTACCAACATTTCATTCGGACGAAGGATGACTAAAACCTCTTTGTATGTTTTATCTAAATTATCTGGATATAATATAACCATAGTTTTTTCTTGCACAATTCCGCTCAACCAAATAATATCTGAGTTTTGTTTAAGATGATATTGTGCATCACTATTTTCTGGTAAAATTGGATTGGCAGGAAAAATAGCAATTGAATTTGGTTTCATTTTTTTAATAAAACGAGCCCTGTTTTGTGTAAATATTTTGGAATCTAACGATAAATATTTCATTTATTTAATTTTAGAGTACGAATGTACAATTATTATTATTTTTTACTTTTATAAAATTGATGATCTGTTATAAACTCATTGTATCTCTAAATTTAACAGCCTGTCGACGAGAGATTTCAATTTCTTCTCCGCCATCTAATGTTACTTTTAATCCACTGTTCATTAGACTGTCAATTTTAGCAATTTTTTGTAGATTGATAATGTGTTTTCGATTTGCTCTAAAAAATACTTTTGCATCTAATCGTTCCTCCAATGAATTGAGTGACTTTAATATCAAAGGTTTGTTGGTTCCGAAAAATACTTTTGCATAATTGCCTACACTTTCAAATAAACGAACTTCATTTAATTTTACAAACCAACAACGATCACCGTCTTTTACAAATACTTGATCGTCTTTACTCAACACATTTTTTTGAATATGATGGTCTTGTTCTATACCCTTTTTCACTTTTTGAATTGCTTCTGCTAATCGCCTTGCGT
>CANGUS010000180.1 GCA_947457085.1 Bacteroidota bacterium | reverse complement strand
TTTTTTTAATCGGTCTGATACGGTTTCAAATTGTTGTGTTTGCATATAGTACTAAGTAAGTATTTTTAAGGTACTAAAATAGTACCTTAATCTGATATTGAGAAATTAAATTTACAAAATTTTAAAAAAATGAAAAGTATAATGACAATTTTCGGAGCAATGCTTATTGTTTCTGTATTTCTGATAAGTTGCGGTAATTCAAACAAAAGCGAATCCGAATCAAGTGAAACTACAATTGAAACTAAAAAAGTAGAAGAGAATACAGGTACGTGTGAAGGTGCTCAAGAATTTGCAAATACACTAGATACTAGAATACCACCTTGCTTTAAATCGGATGGTTGCGAAAAAAGAGATGATGGTACATTTGTAGTCCATTTAACAAGCCATTGTGGTGATGATATGGTAAATGATGGCAGAGGTTCTTTCGGGGAAAGACAAGCCCGAATTGGTTTCGATGGTAAAGAATATTATACAAAATAAGTTCATCGGAATTCTATTTCATTAGCTATTGACTATGACTCATTAGTAATTGTCAACCCAGCCTACGAAGGTACTAACTTAAAAAACCAAAACGGTTTGTGAAATCCAAAGAGCTGACTACTCAGAGTGTCAGAAATTAAAAATAAAAAAGTTGAGACTATAAATAACTAAAAAAACGGGACGAAATCCTAAAAGACCTTAGAGCAGTAAAATTAAAAAAAACTTAAAATTCAAAAAAATGAAAAAGAATAGTTTAATGTTTGTTTTGTCAGTATTTATTTCATCATTTTTCCTAATTATTGCGTTTGGATCAGGCTCATCTGATAAACCAAAAGCTTGTGATTGTGTTGATATAATTTATGAAGGTCCAAATATGACTTGGTTTATGAAAGATGAGACTGATGACGCAATGATGGCAGAATCTTTAGGTTGGTCAAAAGAGAAATTTAATAAATGGAAAAAATGTCGTGATGCTTACCCTGGAACGGCAACCGTTACATTGGAATGTGATAAAGAAAAATACAAGGCATCTCATTAAGAATATGTTTTAATGATAATTAGTTATATTTAGTTCTCAAAATTAGAATTTGTACCTTAAATCAAAAAATGTTTTATCTTCAAACCATTATGGATTAGTTAAGGTGTTATCTCGCAAAAAATGATAAAAGGTATAAAGTTGAAGTTGACGATTATCCATTGTATAATACCATTATTTTTGGGTGGATTATTTTATGTTTTATTTAGATCAACTGAACTAAGAATGTTTAATTGGTTTTCCTATTTAGGTTTGGAAAATTTAATCTATTTCTTAAGGGAGGTGTTTTATCACTTTAATCATTATCTTCCCTTCTGGGCTTTATACTCACTTTCAGATGGGCTTTGGGTTTATTCTTTTACTTCCGCATTATTAATAATTTGGGAAGGCAGATTAACTATTTGGTTATCTCTTCCGCTAATGTCAGGCCCATTTGCTGAAATAGCTCAATTGGTAAAGATTTTTCCGGGTACTTTTGATATTTTGGATTTAATATTAACCATAACCGGGTATACTGCTAGCTTCATTCTTATAACCTATAATTTTTTAAAAACTGAAAAACTCCGCTCTAAGAAGGCTGTTGTACCTCCTATTATACGAAGTTTGCACCTTCGTATCCATATTCTGTAGCTTATACAACTCAAAACATTGCTAAGAAAAGCCCAACAAAGTACGTGTCCTCAAAGTGAGTGACACAACTCCGATGCCCAAAGCTTCACACCTCGACCTCAAAAAAATAATTAAACATACTTCCCAGTATATCCCTCTTTCTGTTTTTTTAGATTTTTTACCGTGCCTTCAAACACAATTTCCCCCCCTTCGTATCCACCTTCAGGACCAATGTCTATAATCCAATCCGCATTTTTGATGACATCCGGATTGTGTTCAATCACAATGATGGAGTGACCACTTTCAATGAGCGCATTAAATGATTTAAGGAGTTTTTGTATATCATGAAAATGCAAACCGGTAGTCGGTTCATCAAAGATGAAAAGAATTTTTTTCTGATGAAAACTCTTGTCTAAAAACGAAGCCAACTTCACCCGTTGTGCCTCACCACCACTCAGTGTATTGGATGATTGACCGAGTTTGATATAACCCAGACCTACATCTTGCAAGAGTTTTATTTTATCTGCAATTTTTTTATCGTTGATGAAAAATGCATGCGCTTCATCTACGCTCAAGTCCAAAATTTGTGAAATATTTTTATCATGGTAAGTAACTTCCAACAATTCTTTTTTAAATCGTTTGCCTTTGCAATCTTCACAAGTTAAATGCACATCGGCCAAGAATTGCATTTCTACTATGGTTTCCCCTTCGCCTTTGCACGTGTCGCAACGGCCACCATCCACATTAAATGAAAAATGTCCTGGCCCATATCCCCTTACTTTCGATAATTTTAAATTCGCATACAACGAACGAATTTCATCATAGGCTTTGATGTAGGTTACAGGATTTGATCTAGATGATTTGCCTATAGGATTTTGATCCACCATTTCAATATGCTCTATCGATTTTACATCGCCTTTGAGCTCACCAAATTCACCTGGTTTTACACTAAAATCATTGAGTGCATTTTTCATAGCAGGATACAAAATATGTTTAATCAAACTTGTTTTTCCTGAACCCGAAACACCAGTCACCACACACAATAGATTCAACGGAAAACTCACTGTGATGTTTTTTAAATTGTGTTGTCTGCAATCGGTCAGTGTAATTTTATTCACTACTTTTCGTTCAATCGCATTGGGCACCGTCACTTTTAAATCACCACTTAAATATTGCCCGGTCAAACTTTTTTTATTCTTAATTAATTCTTGGTACGTTCCTTTGGCAATCACCTCTCCTCCTAAATGCGAAGCCAAGGGGCCAATGTCAATAATATAATCGGCTTCCCGCATAATTTGATCGTCGTGCTCCACAATCACGACCGTATTTCCCAAATCTCGAAGCCGTTTCAATACTTTAATAAGACGGTTCGTATCCCGAGAATGCAACCCAATGCTAGGCTCATCTAAAATGTATAAACTGTCTGAAAGGTTACTGCCTATTACTCGGGTGAGTTGTATACGCTGACTTTCACCACCGCTCAAGGTATTGGCAGTTCGGTTCAAGGTAAGGTAGTGCAAGCCTACATCCAACAAGGTTTGTAAACGAGTTTCGAGCTCAAATAAAATTCGTTTCGATACCGCTTGATCATGTTCATTCAAGGTAATGTTTTGCAACCAAGCATACAATGCATCCACCGGCATGTCTAATAATTGAGCAATGTCGGTATTGTCAATTTTTACATACAAGGCATCTTTTCGAATTCGAGAACCTCCACAAGCTGTACAATTGGTCTTGCCTCTATATCGTGCTTGCAACACTCTATATTGAATTTTATAAATGTTTTCTTCCACCATTTTAAAGAACGCATGAATACCATATTCATGATTCCAAAGCAAGTCAATTTCTGCTTTTGAAAGTTTGTTGTATGGTTGATGCGGTGGAAAATTATTTTTCGTGCTTCTTAAAAATTCATGTTGCCACTCTTTCATCTTATCACCACTCCAACAAGCCACCGCTCCTTCAAAAACCGATAAGTTTTTATTAGGTACAACTAAGTTTGCATCTATTCCTAATACTTGTCCATATCCTTCGCAAACTTCACATGCACCATAGGGATTATTGCTCGAAAAAAAATTGGGCGTAGGTACTTCAAAACGCATACCATCGAGTTCAAACCGATTGCAAAAATGTACCAACTCTTTCCCTTCAATCCACAAATACACATCCCCATTGGTTTCATCAAAAGCAGTCTGAATACTGTCTGCAATTCGATGCAATTCATCTTGCTCAAATTTTTTCGCTACCAATCGGTCTATTAAAATATAGGTATGCTTAAAATCAATATCAATATTTTCTTCAGCCAACACATCTTCAATTTGTAGATATTCATTGTTTGCTGTGTTATACAAACGAGTCAAGCCCTTTTGCAAAATATCATTCAAATAATAGGCAATATTTTTTTCTGCCGAAATCAAAATCGGCACTATCATCAACAATTTAGTGCCCTCTTTTTGCGACTGTATAAATTCGGTCACATCACTAATTTCTTGCTTAATCACTTCCTTGCCCGAAATAGGTGAGTAGGTTCTGCCAGCTTTGGCAAACAACAATCGTAAGTAATCTATAATTTCCGTCATGCTACCCACCGTAGAACGAGGGGTACGTGCCGTCACTTTTTGTTCAATGGCTATGGCAGGGCACAAGCCATCTATTTTATCGACATCCGGTTTTTGCATGCTCTTCATAAACTGACGAGCATACGAACTCAAACTCTCAATATACCTGCGTTGCCCTTCTGCAAACAAGGTATCAATCGTCAACGACGACTTGCCAGAGCCACTCACACCCGTTACCACCACCA
>CANGUS010000179.1 GCA_947457085.1 Bacteroidota bacterium | reverse complement strand
GATATGGCTAGCTAAATCATATATGATGGCAGAACAATACAGTGAAGCGATCACTTTGATTAATACGTTAGAAAAAGATAAAAATTTTCCTAAAAGATGTAAACCTGAGTTACTACTAACTAAAACTACTATTTTATTAAAACAAGATAATGCAGAAGAAGCAATTAATTCTCTGATTGCAGCGAATAAATTAAAATTTAATCTAGCAGAAAAAGCAAGATCTGAATATTTGCTCGCGCAACTTTTATCTAATAAAAAAGATTATAAGTCTTCTAATGAACATTTTAAAAAATCTATCAATAAAAAAACAACAGATGAAATGAGATTTTTTGCCAAAATGAGCATAGCTAAAAACGCCGCTAAAAGTGGAGATGACATGCGTTTTGCAATCAATCAATTAGAAAAAATAATTAAAGACTCTAAATTTGAAAAATATAAAAGTCAAGCATTAAATACATTGGCTTTAATTCAAGCTAAAGAAAATCCTACCAAAGCAATTTCTATTTTAAAAGAAAGTATTGGTAATAAAGACAATGAAGATAATTTTTTAAAAGCAATTGCATTTGCAGAACTAGGCTCCTTATACTACAATTCCAGTCAATATAAACTTTCAAAAATAGCTTACGACAGTGCTTCTTTTTTAGGTAGTAATCCCCCACTAGAAAATATTTATGAAGTAAATACAAGAAAAGATGTGCTTTCATATGTAGTAGCCAATTTTGATATCATTCATCTGCAAGATAGCTTGCTCAATTTATCTAAATTATCAGATAAAGAAAAGGTAGCTATTGCAAAAAAATCTATCGAAAAAGAAAAGAAGAAAAAAGCAGATGAAACCAAGAATGAAAGTCAAGTTATTGCATTACAACCTGTAAATAATGCGCAATCAAATTGGTATTTTTATAACAATACGCTCATTCAAAAAGGCTCCAATGAATTTAAAGATAAATGGGGAACTCGCAAACTAGAAGATAATTGGAGACGTTCAAATTCATCTTCTTCATCAGGTATAAACTTGGCACAAAACTCAATTGAATCAACAGATAATGAAAATCAAGAAAATAACATCAATGATATCAATGCTTTTTTAAATACCATACCTACTACGCCTGCTCAAAAAGACAAGGCAATGAATATGATTATGGAGGCATATTACAACCTAGGATTAATTTATTTTTCTCAGTTGGAAGACTATACAAATTCAACTAAAACATTTGATACTTTACTGACAAAATATGCATATACTGAATATAAAAAACAAGTATATTATGGACAGATATTAAATCATACTAAATTAAATAACCCAATTGAAGTTGACCGATATAAAAAATTATTAAGTGTAGAATTTCCGAATTCTGAATTGAATACATTAGCAAACAACGTTAAATACAACGAAGAAAAAGAATTAAAAAATAAACAATTAGCCATTGAATATGACAGCACCTATCAGCACTATAAAGATGCGAAATATCGAGAAGCGATCAATGAAGCCCAAAAAGCAAAACAAATAAAACATCCATTGTTAGCGAAGTATCAATTAGTTGAAGCTATGAGTTTTGCAGGTTTAAAAAAAATAGATACTTGTAAATTAATCTTGCAAAATATAATCAGTACTTATCCTAACACTAATGAACAAAAACGAGCTCAAGAAATTTTAAATTATATTATTTCGACGGATACATCCAATCAAGACGCGTCACTAACAAAGGTTAATGATAATTTATATAATCAAAATGCAACTGACAGTTTGGAAGCAAGCCCTGCTTTTAAAGAACTTCGATTGAATGAAGGAAAAGGTAATTTTATTTTCAACCCAAACACAGATCATTATGTAATGATTTTTATTAAATCTGTAGATGGTAAAACAATGAATTTAAAATCAGACATCAGTGATTATAATTTATTAAAACATGATGCACAAGATTATAAAACAACCTTAAACATGCTTACCGCACAACAAGCATTTGTTACGATTCAAAAATTTTCGAATGCAATATTTGCCAAAAAATATTTAAACAATATGATCGAAGAAAAACTGTTGTTTAATCAATTTAAAACCAATGAATACACAACTGCTGTTCTTTCTCAACAAAATTTCATTGAGCTACTAAAAACCAGAGACATTTTAGGATATTTAAAATTCTATAAAAAATCGTATTAATCGTAATTAATTTAGCTTACTTCAACGATTAAACACTTTAAATAATTTGTATTTTCCATATTCCAAACAATAGGATGGTCTGCTGCTTGGGTTCTAAAACAAACTTGACGAATTTGTTTTTTAGCATCTTTAGCAGCCATTTTTACAATGTCTAAAAACAAATCTGGCCCTACTAAATTTGTACAAGAAGCAGTTACTAAAATTCCTCCTTTTTTAACCAGTTTCATGGCTCTAAGATTAATCTCTTTATAGCCCGTAATGGCCTTGTCAATACTAGCTCTCGATTTAGTAAAGGCAGGTGGATCAATCATCACTACATCCCATTTCTTATCTTCTTTACTCCATTGTTTGAGGGCATCAAATGCATTGATCGATTGAAAATCACAAATATCAGAAAAACCATTTAAAGCAGCATTTCGTTTGGCTGTTTCTATTGCAAAATCTGAGATGTCTAATCCTAATACTTTCTTTGCTCCGTAATGTGCAGCATGCATACTAAATGTTCCGGTATAAGAAAATGCCTCTAATACATCAGCCCCTTTTACAATATTTTGAATTTCGCGACGATTGTCTTGCTGATCTAAAAAGTAACCCGTTTTTTGACCTTTATCAACATCTACATAAAATTTTAATCCGTTTTCATTAATGATTATTTCTGTTGGAAATGGTTCAGACAAAAAGCCTTTCTTTTGCTCCATGCCTTCTAATTCTCTAACAGGAACATCATTGCGCTCATATATTCCTTTAGGATTGAAAATCTTTTTCAACGCATTGACAATTGCATCTTTCCATAAATCCATTCCTAATGACATGGTTTGCAATACGAAGTAATCATTGAATTTATCAATAATTAAAGAAGGTAATCCGTCAGCTTCACCAAAAACCAATCGACAGTTTTCAACATAGCCTAACTTTTGACGATAATTCCAACAAGCTAAAATCTTATTGTAGAAAAATGCGTCATTTATTTGTTCATTCACATCTCTTGTTAAAATTCTTACTTGAATTTGTGAAGCAGGATTATTATACCCTCGCCCTATAAAATTTCCATTCGCATTGTATACATCTACAATGTCACCTGCTTTGGCATTTTTGTCTACCGAATTAATTTCATTATTATAAACCCAAGGATGTCCTTTTGCTATACGGTCTGATATTTGTTTCTTTAAAAGTACTTTCATTTTTTTTAGTTTAGGAATCTAGGTTTGATAAAATGTGTTAAGTTATAGAATAAGAAAATTAAAATTTGACATACAACATATACTTTTCTTGAAAAACATCCTCTTCGAAAAAGTCTGTTAAGTTCCAAACCATTGGCTTGCACAAGCTATCAGAAATTTCTTGGTTTAAATCACCCCCTTTCAAGCATATGAGTCCATTGTCATAATTAGATTGTATGCCTTTGTGCAACAATGGTTTGGCCCAACGCCATAAATCACCCAATGGAGCCACTGCTCTACTGACAGCAAAATCAAAACTATGTTTTTGTTTCATTTCTTCGGCACGACCCCAATGCGTTTTTACATTTTTTAATCCTGTCGCTTTCACTACTTCTTCTACTACAGTCAATTTCTTTTTAATACTATCCGCTAAAACAAATTCTACTTCAGGAAAAAAAATGGCTAAAGGAATTCCTGGGAAACCTCCACCCGTTCCTATATCCACAATTCTTTGCCCTGCTTTAAAATCAAACGT
This sequence comes from Bacteroidota bacterium, assembly GCA_947457085.1. Classification (GTDB taxonomy): domain Bacteria; phylum Bacteroidota; class Bacteroidia; order Chitinophagales; family Chitinophagaceae; genus OLB11. Next base: position 579 of record CANGUS010000179.1, on the reverse strand, counting down.
AGTTGCAATCGTCAATGAATGGAGTACATGACGAACATATAAACTATCTATATCCTTTCTAGAAATAACGTTTATTTTCTCATTCCATTCTGTATACACATCTTTCAATGCAGCAAACTGTTTCAATTGCGTTTCCGAAAAATCATCAAAGTATTTTGTTATTATTTCCATATTATTTTTTGTTTAGAAGTTAAGTTGTTTGAGTTATTTCGAATTGATAAATTTAAATAATATTGTCCTGACAACGGTCAACCGACATCCGACAACTTTCTTTTACTTCCAATAAATTTTATTTTTAAAAAAGATGCTTGGAACACTTTTGATGTTATAAAAGAGTAACCATATATCAAACCACCAAATGTAATAGATTAAGTCATTTTCTTTTAATTTAATAAATACCTTTCTAAAAATAAACCCTTGAACCAACCAACGAACTACAAATGCTATCGCAGTATAAAGGATGAATTTAGGAAAGAGTATGCAAGGAATTAAACTCAACCAAAATAAAAAATGACTGATTGCATAGATACTTAATAAAGCTTTATGCTTGGCTTGATAATATTTACCCGTACTCAAATG
>CANGUS010000178.1 GCA_947457085.1 Bacteroidota bacterium | reverse complement strand
TGGTAGTGAAATAAGAAAACCCAACTTCTTATCTTCAATTAATAAATATTATAAAAAAGTATTCAACGCTGAGTATGAATATTATGAACTTGAAAAAAATAATGAATTAGAAAAAGTACAAAAAATATATTCTCAATTCAATGCAACTCCAACAGTATGTCCTGAAATTAGCTTGTTTATAAATAAAAATTTATTTTCAAAAAGCTATTCATATATGCAACGAATTAACAGCGGTGATTTCCTTCCCAATTATCCTTCAAAAAATAAAACAAAGCCTTTAATTATTCATTCACCTTCAGCAAAAATTGCAAAAGGGTCCAATTATATTATACCAATCATTGAAGAATTGAAATCCGAATACGATTTTGATTTTAAATTGCTGCATAATATTTCAAGAATGGAAGTTTTAGAAATCATGAAAGATGCTGACATTTTTTTAGATCAGATTATTTTAGGAAGTTATGGACTAGCTTCTTGTGAGGCAATGGCATTTGGCAAACCTGTAATGTGTTATATTATGCCAGAAGTATTTGAAGCTGGACTTTCTATAAATTGTCCTATTATAAATTCCAATCCAGATAATTTAAAAGAAAATCTAATCAAATTGATAACAAACCCAGAGTTGCGACATCAAATTGGCATAGAGTCTAGAAAATTCATCGAGAAATACCATAATGCTGATACAATTGCGAAAGAATTAGTTGAACTTTATAAAAAAGAATTAACATCATAATTATTTTGAAAAAACTACTATCTCAATTATTAGGTGAAAGCGCGATCTATGGAATTAGCAGTATGATCAGTAGATTCATTTCTATTTTTTTAGTTCCAATTTACACAAAATTATTATTACCAGATGATTATGGGAAATTAAGTTTAGTTAATTCTACATTTTATTTTGTAACGGCACTTGCAGTATTTGCGATGGATAGTGCATCTGCAAGATGGTATTACGATACAGAAGAATTAAATGAAAAAAAATCCATTTTTTCAAGTTGGTTTTGGTTTCAATTTTTTACATCTTTAATTTTATGTATAGTCATTATTTTATCTTCCACTTTATTTAGTCGTATAATTTTAAAAGAGCCAAATCAACAATTGCTTTTCATCATTCCAGCTGTTGGATTAATCAGTAGTATATTACCAACTATGATTTCTAATTGGTTGCGATATCAAAGAAAAGCAATTCATACTGTCATTTTTACTATTTGTAACGTGTTGCTAAATATTGGGCTGAACATTTTATTTGTCGTGTATCTTAAAATGAACGTAAAAGGCATTTTATACGCATTATTAATAAGTAATAGCATCGCAAGTATTTATGTATTAATAATATTAAAAGATTGGATCCGTTTTAGCTATTTTTCTAAACAAAAATTAGAAGAAATGCTAAGATATGCAATGCCCTTAGTACCAACTGCTTTTGCATTTTGGATACTCAACAGTTCTTCTACATTTTTGATTAATTATTTTCATAACAAAACTGAAGTAGGTTTATTTCAAATAGGAAGTATGGTCGCATCTGCAGTAGGAATGGTTGTGGGTGCTTTTCAAATGTCATGGGGACCATTTGCATTTTCTATTATTGAAAAACCACAATCAAAAAATGTATTTTCATTTGTATTAACCGCATACAGTGCTTTAATGTGTACTGTAGCTTTAGGGATTGCTCTTTTTGCCAAAGAGATATTGATATTATTTACAAATGCTAAATATTATGATGCTTATATCGTAGCTGGCATTTTAGCTTTCAACACCATTATATATGGATATGCATATATCGCTGTAATAGGTTCTAATATCAAAAAAGACAATAAACCTTTGGCTATTTCTATATTTTTAGCTGCTATCATAACTACAATTATTTACTTTTTTTTAGTCCCGAAATTTGGAAAAGAGGGAGCCGCATTAAGTACTTTTTTAGGGTATATTATTGTTCCTATCTATCTATTTTACCGTTCACAAAAACATTGGTATATTCCTTTTAACTTTGGACTTTCTATATTTATATTTTCATTAGCAATCGGAACATTTATTTTTTCAATTCACTTGAATGAGAATATCATTTCATCAAATATTATATTTAAAAAACTAGGATTATACATATTTTATGTATCTTTAGTCTTATCAATTATTATTTTAAAATATCCAACTGTAAAAAAATATCTACCGAAATATCTTTCACGTTAGAATCAATTTGCTACTGTTATGCAAAGAAATAAATACTTTATTGTTTTACTTTTATTATTTTCATTTAAATTAAAGGCACAAGTATCAGTATCTGACAGTATTTTTTTAAATTCAATATTTACTGAACCTCTTTACAACTCACCAAGCTTATTTCCGGGAACCTGGTACCTAAACAATTCAATTGCTACTGTTTCCGATTTATATAACTCAATCAATAATGAATTTAAATTTTTTGATTCGGAATTTCCAAATTGTTATGAAAATATCAGTATCCCTAATAACATGGTAAAAGACAACCTTGTCAACCCCACTATGAATTATTATTTCAATAATTTTGGAAATGCATATAAGCAAATTGATCCAATTTATTATTTGAATTTTTCTTTAAATAACAAAACTACCAAATCCTATTTCACCTACACTCCCAAAGCCCTTAATTCTAGCGACAGTGTTGCATTTCTTATAATTCCTGGATCAAATAATAATCAAACCACTGATCTTATTGTAGGCACTGGTTACCACAATATTAATTGTTATGTAAAAGATTATTTAAAAAACATTGGTGATACGTACATTTATACCAAACCAGGTGAGGATTTTAGAGCTTGGATAAGAAATAATCAAAAATTAAATACTGCAGATTATGTTACACCTGGAGCCGCTTCATTTTTGTATAATTACCTCAATTCGAACAACAAACCCTATGGAATCAATTATCTAATCGAGTCCATCGCATTAATTAAATACCTGAACACTAAATATAAAAAAGTAATTTTATTAGGCTGTTCACAAGGTGGTTATGCTACATTATTAACTGCACTAAATGCTACAATTGATGCATCTATCATTTCCTCAGGTTATAGTATTAATTTTGATAATTCTCCAAATGACATCTATTCATTACAACAAAACTTTGGAAGTTTAACACCCAGTTTACCAGATACAGCTGTCAAATTAGGAATTAAAAAAAGCAATGCAGAATTTTTATTTTCTTGGCCTAATTTAGATAGTTATTGGTATCAACTTGAACATGATTCTCAACCTACACAAAATTATTTTACAGGCTTATCTAATTGCAACTATTATTATAATTACACGTATCATTCTTTCCCTCAATGCGCTAGTCTAGATACTTTTATTAATAGAGTTTTATTAAAACCAAAACCGTTTGTAAAAATTATAGATTCTATTTGTACTGCTGATTCTGTAGTATGTGCTGTTACATTTACAGGCACTCCACCATTTACTTTTGACTTATACAAAGATTCTATTTATTTTAATTCTTATTCTACAAACACGAAGTCTATCAACATTTCTATTTTTCAAAATGGAATTTATCAAATTAAAAATTTAGAGGATGGAGGTCCTCAACCTGGGTTTAAAAGTGATTTTTTTACAATTCAAAAAAATAAGAAAATAAACTTTACTTTATTAAACAAATCATTTGATTGTGACAGTCAAAAAACTAAACTATCATTGAAATTTAACGGGACCTCCCCATGGAATTTAAACTATAATGTGAACGGCTCAAATTTTAATTTGATTAGTCATGATAGTCTAAAAAGTTTATATACACTCAATGGGAATGTATCATTTAATTCTGTAACAGATAGTAATTTATGTTTTAAAGCATTCAATACTGCTTTAAACATTAATGAATTTCCAGTCAATATCAGCTTCTCTTCACCACAATATATTTGTGATAGCAATAAAACAGCTATTCCATTTTCACTTTCAGGAAAAGCCCCATGGAAAATTCAATACAAAAAAAACAATATTCCTTTTACCATTATAACATCGTCAAATAATTATAGTCTTTTACTATCTAACGGAAATTACTTTTTTGAAAATATTTCAGATTCTAACAATTGTACTAAAACAATCAATCAAATTTTCAATATTAACTTTCAACCACTTTCCTATACAATCACAAATCCTATTTACAACTGCGACTCCAATAAATCGAAAATTAATTTTACTTTCAATGGCAACCCACCATACATCGTTTATTTTCGGAGAAATAATACGCCACAATCTTTTACGACATCATTATCCACAATAGATAGATACTTCATTAACGGATATTATATTTTTGATTCGATTAAAGATGCCACCTGTTTAAAAAAGATTTCTCCTGCCATCCAACATAATTTTTATTACCCCGTAGTCAATTTTTCAGCATCATCACCTACTTATATTTGTGATTCAAACAAAGCTAAAATAAACTTTACCTTACAAGGCAACCCTCC
>CANGUS010000177.1 GCA_947457085.1 Bacteroidota bacterium | reverse complement strand
GAATATAATTCTTTTGAAATGACAATAAACAGTAACACAATTACTGCAAGAAAAAATATTTGTCTTATTTTATTTGGATGAATTTGATTATTCATAGATTGATTTTATTGATTTTCAATATACTTTTTAAAATTATTCAAAATGGCTTGCCATCCTGATTTTTGCAATTCGCTGCATACATTCCATTTCAGCACATCCGTAGGCGTATTCCAAGTTTTCCAAAATTTCTCTAAAGATGCATTGATTATTACCTTAAATGTTATTTCTATGACTTCCATATAGATGTTTTTAAATGCTATACTGTAAATATATACAATTTAAAAAAAATGAGTCACTCTTTCGAATGACTCATTGTTAATAATTATTTGAGATATGCTTACTTTAGTAATAATTTTTGGATTGATTTTTTTGATCCAACTATTTCTTCAATAAGATAAATCCCTTTTGTCCATTGAGAGCAATCAATATTTTTTTCTTCGTTGGCTTTCATATCAAAAGTTGCAATTTGTCTACCTACCAAATCAAAAATTTTAATTGTGGTTGGGTGATTTTTATTTCTTATATTAAAGTTTTCTGTTGCTGGATTAGGAACAACGTTTAATTTATCATCAAGTAGTACATCTTTTACTGATAATGCGATATTAGTTGGTTGTATAACATTAGAATTATAAATAAAATTTTTACCGGTAAAAGTATTTTGAGCCCCTATAGTTATGTTCTCTGGAATACTTGCACGATTTAATAATTCTCCATAAACTTTATAGGTGCCATTCGGAATATTAGCAAAAGAGTAATAACCATTTGCACCTGTTTTACTATATGCTACAGGTTTGTTGGTAGTAACATCCATTAAAATTAATGTTACATCTACATTGGAACGTTGCTTATTAGCTCCTGCAATTACATTTCCGGAAATGAATCCATTTCCTCCAGTATTAGTACCATAATTCATGTAAATATCCTTGTTGTAAGTATTTCCAAATAAGGTAACTACTTGTGCATCATACCACATCATTCCAGTTTGAAAATAGCTAGGGATATTATATGCATAATCAGGGCTAGATGGATTTAAAGCCACTTTTATTCTATAATCATCAATAGGTTTATCATTAAATGTATATTGTCCATACGCATTGGTTGTAGTAGAATCTATTGCTTCTAATTGACCTCCAGTTATTAATTTAATAAGATAAACTTTTGCTTCATTGTTGCCAGGTGAAGTATAGGCAAATGTGTTATCGAATTTATAAATTGTACCTGAGATATCATAAAGAGTTACAGTAGGTGTGTTTACAGTAACTGATGTACAAGACTGTGAACAAGCTCCACCAAAAGCATCTGCTATTTGTAAACAAACATTATATGTTCCGCTTTGTGTGAAGCTATAAATAAATTGTGGATTGGTAGTAGAGGTAATAAAATTATTATTTACAAACCATGAGTAAACACTTCCTGAAGTTGCTGTACTACTACAAGAACCATCAAAATAATAATCACTGGTCGAACCTCCTACTTGAGATACCGTTAAACATGAACTACAAGGAGGAGGATACGTATATACATACGATGAATTACTATCACAAATAGCTCCTGTACTGTCCTTTAAAAACAATGTAATTATTTGAGTTCCATAGGTTGGAAATCCTAAAAATTGTACAGATGCATTATTCGATAAATTTACCCCATTTACATTCCAAGCAATAGAACCACCAATAGGTATATTGCTACAATTGGCGTCTACCATGATAGAATCGTACGCTGCATTAAAATAATTAGCATTGAAACAAGGAGAACATCCACCATTGTTAATACCTCCTGTGTAAGACACTATTTGGGTAGTACTATCACAAGCATTATTTCCATTGCTGTCTGTTAATACCATTGATAAAGTGTAGGTTCCTATTGAGGTGAGATGGGTGTAAAAAGTAGGATTTGTTCCTTGTTGGGCTAAAACACCATTCAAATAAAATTTAAAACCATAGTTCGAGTTGTTAAATTGACTACTGTATCCATCAGCACTTAAAAATCCAGTAAAATTATCTACGTATTGTGATAAAGAAGCTATACAAGGGTAATTTATATTCACTTGTACTGACTGACAAACGGTGTCTGCACAGCCCCCAGCTGAAGTATCTGTAAGCGTTAGGCAAGCATTGTAAGTACCTGAAGATGCATAGATGTGATAGCCAACAGATGTACCAGTTTGAGTATTGCCATCTCCAAAATCCCAAGTGTAATTTGCGGTATTGCTAGTAGGGTTATTTTGATAAAAATAATATGCGCCTGCACCAACACCATAAGTAACAAATTGAGCATTACAAGTTGGCGTAATTGTAATTGTTTGGGTTGAAGTGTCTGAACAATTTTGACCTAACAAAACCAACATTATTGTATGGGTTCCATAATTATAAAATGGAATTTGCATTTGAGGGAAAAACCATGTGGTATAATATTGATTATCGACATACCATGCATAATTAAAAAATCCATTTGAGGGAGTGCTACAAGAGGCATCTAAATTATATACAGAATTTGTTATAGAATCAGGCGTTGCAGTAAAACATGATGAACAATTTTGAGCTAATGAAATTTGGGTTGACAATGCCAATAAAAGAATAGCTGTAAATAGTTTTTTTAACATAAAATAGATTATGTTTTTTTTAAGACTATAAAATTAAATATAGGGTTTGTGGTAATTAAATAAATAAATTGATAAGTAATAATCAAAATTGATAACTGATTAGAATGGATTGTATTTTACAGAAATAAAAAAGCAGACTTATTCAGTCTGCTTTTTATGTTATGAATTACAATAGAATTATTTTAATACAGAACGGCTGATTACAATTCGTTGTACTTCACTCGTCCCTTCATAAATTTGAGTAATTTTTGCATCACGCATTAAACGCTCTACATGAAACTCTTTTACATATCCATATCCTCCATGGATTTGAACAGCTTCTGTAGTAACAGATTGAGCTATTTCAGATGCATATAATTTAGCCATGGCGGATGCCACATCGTAATTTTGATGTTGATCTTTTAACCATGCTGCTTTTAAGCATAATAAACGCGCAGTTTCAACTTGAGTAGCCATGTCTGCTAATTTAAATTGTATGGCTTGATGGTTCATAATTTCTGTACCGAATGCTTTTCGTTGTTTTGAATATTTCAATGCCAATTCATATGCTCCACTAGCGATCCCTAATGCCTGAGCAGCAATCCCAATACGTCCGCCACTCAATACTTTCATGGCAAATGTGAAACCAAATCCATCTTCTCCTATGCGATTTTCTTTAGGAACTTTTACATCTTGAAAAGAAATAGAGTGTGTATCACTTCCTCTAATTCCCATTTTATTTTCTTTGGCACCAACAGATACTCCAGCCCATGCTTTTTCAACGATAAAGGCATTAATTCCTTTATGTTTTTTCTCTACATCGGTTTGTGCAATTACCAAATAATGGGTAGCCGTACTACCATTGGTAATCCAGTTTTTAATCCCATTTAATACATAATGGTCTCCCATGTCAACAGCGGTAGTCCGTTGTGAAGTTGCATCACTCCCTGCTTCTGGTTCGCTTAATAAAAACGCACCAAAAACTTCGCCTGAAGCCATAGGAACTAAATATTTTTGTTTTTGTTCTTCATTGCCATATTCCTCTAATCCCCAGCAAACCAAAGAGTTATTTACACTCATACATACTGAAGCAGAAGCATCAACTTTTGAAATTTCTTCCATTGCCAATACATACGATACAGCATCCATACCCGCTCCACCATATTTAGGATCTACCATGATTCCCATGAATCCTAGTTCACCCATTTTTTTTATTTGCTCTGCAGGAAACTTTTGATGCTCATCACGCTCTATTACACCTGGTAAAAGTTCGTTTTGTGCAAAATCTCTTGCCGCTTGTTGTATCATTAATTGCTCTTCTGTAAATTGAAAATTCATATAAAATATTTAATTGGCGCAAAAATACAAAAACTAAAGTTGAAATTTAAATTTGAATTATGATTATTTTATATAACGTATTTATATTACCTAAAAGTCTATTCGATTTGTTAGAAAGTAAGCACAATTGAATACATGATCTACTTTTCTGTTTTAATGAATAGCCATTGAGTTTAATTTATTATCAAACAGTAACCTCAATAATCAGGGATTGTAAATTAATCCACTACATTCCATTTTTGAATACTCCTACCCTTATCGTTGTTGATTTCAACTAAATATAAGCCCATCTTTACATTAGGAATACTTATTTGAATTTGTTTTTGGAAATTTTCAAGTAAAGTTTGATAAACAATTTTTCCCATCATATCATATACAGTTAAGCTGCTTTTCGTGGTTCCGTTTTCAATATTATATAAATTCAAAATATTGTTTGAAGGATTTACCATACCGAACAGGCTTTTTTCTAAAGTATTGATTCCATTAGAAATAAAAGGAAAATTGAATTG
>CANGUS010000176.1 GCA_947457085.1 Bacteroidota bacterium | reverse complement strand
ACGATAGAAGTTTTGCAAATGAACGCTACCTATGACACGGTTAAAAACAATACTCCTATATTATATAAAATGCCTGCAGTAGATGGCAAAGATGTATACACATTTAATACCAAAACACTCGTAAATTTTGGCAGTGAAACTACCTATTACCGATTGTTGATTACTACATATGATTATGCAGGAAGATCAGCTAGAGACACTACTAAATTTTCAATTCAATAAATTAAAAAAAGCAACTTAAAACAGTTGCTTTTTTTTTACTCTCTTTATTTTAATTTGTTTTTCTTACTGTTAATTGTTCAATGCGTTTTTCATAGTTTTCCCCTTTGAAAATGTAATTTACATAAATACCTGGCACTTGAATTTCATTTGGGTCTAATTCTCCTGTTTCAACTAATTCTTCTACTTCTACAATGGTTTTTCTGCCGGCCATTGCCATTAATGGATTAAAATTACGAGCAGTATCTTTAAATATTAAATTTCCTTGACGATCCGCTTTCCAAGCCTTTACAATTGCAAAATCACTTTGAAAAGCCATTTCCATTAGGTATTCTTTTTCTTCTCCATACATCGTAAATTTTCTTGTTTCTTTCCCTGCTGCTACTTCTGTACCTACACCAGCTGGAGTATAAATAGCAGGAATACCATAACCTGTTGCCATGCATCGAGTTGCTAATGTTCCTTGAGGAATCAATTCTACTTCTAATTCGCCACTTAATAATTGACGTTCAAATTCAGCATTTTCACCTACATAAGATGAAATCATTTTTTTCACTTGTTTTTTTTGCAACATTAATCCAATGCCAAAATCATCTACTCCAGCATTATTAGAAATACAAGTTAAATTTTTAACCCCCTTGTCAACCAAAGCTTGAATGCATTTTTCAGGAATGCCACACAATCCAAAACCACCTAACATAATCGTCATACCATCTTCAATATGTTGTACTGCTTCTGTTGCATTCGCAACTACTTTATTCAAACCCATTTTTAGTATTATTAAGAGTGCAAAGGTATTGTTTAAAGATTAATTTTTCAAAGAAGAAGCAAGGATGGTTTGTATTTAATCACTCACCACCACTTTTAATTGACCTTGATCACTTTCAATATCAATATAGTTTCCTAGCTCACCTTGCAAAAATTGTCCATGATGAAAAGTATCTACTTGTTGATTCATTTCATTTTTTATAACTATTAAAAACTCACCATCTGTTTTTTCGAGCTTAGTCCAATCATACATATCATTTAGTTTTTGATTAGGCTCTATTTTACCATAAACTTGCTGAATATTATTGGTAATAAACGTTAATGTAATTGGATATTCATTGTTGTTCTTGATTTGCATATTGGCTTTTTTGCTAAAATTGCAAGCAAATGCGACTAGAGAAATGATTATAAAAAGAAAGCTGTTTTTCATGCTATCGAAGGTAAATATTATTTCCATAAAAAAAGTCCTGATTGCTCAGGACTTTAATTTTTATTTGTCAAAACGGATTAAGCCATTTCTTTTAATTCTGCTATTTTTTGATCTTTATCAACTTCTTGAGTCAATTTATCTGTTTTGTCTAAATCAACTAAAATTGGCGCAGCAACAAAAATTGAAGAGTATGTACCTGTGATAACACCAATCATCATTGCAAATGCAAATCCTTTAGTAACCTCACCACCAAAAATGAACAAGATCAATAAGGTAATAAATACTGTAAATGAAGTCATAATTGTACGACTCATCGTATCATTAATCGCCGCATTGATAATTGAAGTTTTGCTTTGACCTGGACGTTTACGGAAGTACTCTCTCACTCTATCAAATACGATAACTGTATCATTCATTGAGAACCCAATTACTGTTAAGATAGCAGCAATGAAATGTTGATCAATCTCTAAAGAGAAAGGAACTATATTTTTTAAGAATGAGAATACAGCCAACATGATAAATACGTCATGCACTAAGGCAACTAATGTACCTAATGAATACTGCCATTTACGGAAGCGGATGAAGATATATATTGCGATTAATATTAATGACCAAATAGTTGCTTTCAATGCACCCCATTTCAAATCATCAGAAATCGTTGCAGAAACTGTATTAGAGCTTAAACGATCTGGAGCACTGAACTGCTCTAATGTTGTATTCGCAGCAATAAAGTTACCAGATTTTAAACCATTGTATAATTTTTCTACGATTTCGTTTGTAACTGCATCACTGTTTTCTGTACGTTTGTAGGCAGTAACAATATTTACAGTGTTACCAGTACCTATTGTTTTTACGATTGGATTGTCACCTTCAAATGTAGATTTCAATTTTTCTCTGATGTCATTTGTTTTGTATTTCCCATTTAATTCTACAGTATAACTTCTACCTCCTAAAAACTCAACCCCTAAATGGAATCCGTTAAAAATAGATCCAATACCTAACAAAGCAACTACGATAGAAATGATGTATGCTTTCTTTCTCCACTCAATAAATTTGAAATTGAAGCTTTGGAACAATTTAGAAGAAAAATTAGTGAAATAATTAAAGTGTTTCCCTTTTTTCATTCTCATATCTGTAATTAAACGAGATACTAAAATTCCACAGAATAAAGACAATAAAATACCAATAATTTGAGTAGTAGCAAATCCTAATACAGGACCTAAACCAAATATAAATAAAATTACAGCGGTCATTAATACCGTGATGTGACCATCTAAAACAGGACTTAATGAACGACGATAACCTTCATTGACAGCATCATCATGTGATTTGCCTAATTTCAATTCTTCTTTAATACGCTCAAAAATGATAACATTTGTATCCACAGCCATACCAATGGTTAATACTAAACCAGCAATACCTGCAGCCGTTAAAGATGCATGTAAAGCCGCTAAAACGCCAACTGTGAATAATAAGTTTAAGATTAAAGCAATATTGGCAACCCAACCAGCTGTGTTATAATATACCAACATTAATCCAAAGATTACTACGAAGGCAATAATGAAAGACATTAAACCACCATTTACCGCTTCTTGACCAAGTGTTGGTCCAACAACTTGTTCTTGAACAATGCGAGCAGGAGCAGGTAATTTACCAGTTTCTAAAACGTTTGCTAAATCTTTAGAAGTTTCAGCAGTAAAGTTACCTGAGATGCTAGAACGACCATTTGGAATTTCACCATTGATCATTGGTGCAGAATAAACTACATCATCTAAAACTATCGCGATGCTTTTTCCAATATTATCTTTCGTCAAACGTTTCCAAATATTTGCACCATTCATATCCATCGCCATAGAAACTTCAGCTTCTCCTAATGGACTGAAATCTGCTTTTGCTTCTTCGATTACATCACCATCTAAAGGAGGAGTTGTTTTTCCTCTTTCTGTTCTGATTGCATACACAATAGAAAAGTTTTTAGATCCTTCTTCGTTTCCTAATGGTCCAAATAAGAATTTCAAATCAGAAGGGAATGCTTTTTTAACAGCTGGTAATTCTAAATAACCCTGCAAAGTAGGAATATCCGAATTTTTTATAACAGAAACACGCGCTTCGTGCACTTGTTTACCTTTTTCATCTTGACCTCTAAAAGTAGCTCCGTATTGTAAGAAAAAGATCAATGGATTCTCTTTTCTTGCGTTCGCTATTTTTTGCTCGTCTGTTAAATTTTTAGTATTTGTATCTGTTTTAGATGCAGTTGATTTATCATTCATTAAAGATGATAATGAAGTTGTGTCAGTTGATGCTTTTGCTACCTTATTTGTATCGGCAGTTGAAGTAGAAGTAGAGTCATCTGTTTTTTTACCACTTAAATAATCTTTCAAGTTTTTATCTGCTTCAATAATATTTGGAACAATATCTTGGTAAGCATATGTTCTCCAAAATTCTAATTTAGCAGTTGCTTGCAAATATTTACGAACACGTTCAGGATTATTTACACCAGCTAATTCAACAGAGATAATTCCTCTGTTTTCATCTAAACTTAAATTAGGTTGGGTAACTCCAAATTTATCAATCCTTTTGCCTAATACTTTGTAAGTACTTTGAATCGCTGCTTTTGCATCATTTTTTAGTTTTTTAACTACCGCATCATTCGTTGAAGAAATGGTTAATTCTTTTGAAGATGGTTTTGCAAACAAAGGCGCTAATTGTCCATTCGGATTTTGTGCTTTATATGCTTCAGCAAACAATGTAATGAAATCATCTTGCGAATTCGCTTTCATTTTTTCTGCTTGAGCAATAGCTGCATTCAACGCAGGATCTTTAGGATTGTTGCTTAAATTACGAACTAATTCATTTAAACTAACCTCTAAAACTACGTTCATACCTCCTTGCAAATCCAAGCCAAGATTTAACTCTTGCTCTTTTGCTTCCTGATAAGTATAATCTGTAAAACCTAAACTGTAGATTTTTTTATCGGTTAAACTGTCTAATTGAAAACGTAATTTGTCATCAATAGCTAATTTAAGTGCTTCATCTCTTAATTCAGGATTTT
>CANGUS010000175.1 GCA_947457085.1 Bacteroidota bacterium | reverse complement strand
GTCATTTGTACAGGTTGCACTGTTTTCCCTTTTTGAATGCCTTTACCAAACCAAATTAATGGAATATGCGTATCATATGGATTCCAAGTGCCGTGGGTAGTTCCTGTTTTTGCATAGGCATCTAACCAAGCTGGATTTAATAACAACAAAATATCCCCGCTTCTTTTAGCCACATAGCCATTGATTGCCATTTCTTTTATCATGGATGGCAACATCGCTTTATCAATATCATTCATATCTATAGCAAATTGAATTTCTTCTTTTTGTTTACAAAAATTTAAAATTTCAGCTATTATTTCATTTTTCTTATATGTTGAATTTTTTAATAAACTATCATTTAGCCAAATGAAGTTCTCTCCTACTTCGTTCACCATTTTAGGATGTTGAAATTTAGTAAGTAAATACTTATTTAATGTATCCTTAAAAATCTTACCTAAAAAATAACCTGCCGGAATTTTATTGTCTATTAAAAATTGGGGATTGTGGGCAACAGCATGATCAGCCGTTAAAAACAAGGTATAATTTCCTTCCCCCACTTGCGCATCTAAATAGGACAATAGTTTCTCAATTTCTTGATCCATTCTCAAATAGGTATCTTCAATTTCTATTGAATTGGGGCCAAATTGATGGCCAACATAATCAGTAGAGGAATAACTGATGGCTAAAAAGTCGGTTTCATTCCCTTGGCCTAATTTTTCATTTTTTAATACTTCTCCAGCAAAAAGTGTCAATATCTCATTCCCAAAAGGTGTTTTTTTAATATCGCTTAATTTTAAATTAGACGTAAGATGTGGAAATGTGGGAGCATATTCGCCTGCAAATTTTCCTTCATATTTATTGTCGTCTGATGTACTTTCTGTATAACTTTCAATAGACTGAACAGGACTCCAGTTTTGTTTCATTAGTTTGCTTGCATAATTGATTGCATTAAAATCACTCACCCAATTTGGCAATGATTTCATATAAAAATCACTGGTCATAAATACGCCATTGCTGTCATCCATCCAATAGGAAGCATTGGCAGTATGTCCACCTGGCAAAATAGAACCCCTGTCTTTCACTGAAATGGCAATCACTTTCGATTTAAAATGGGTTGCTAAACGCAATTCATCGGTTATGGTTGTAGCCCATAGGTTTTTAGGACTCATTTTCCCAGCTTTCAGCGTACCTCCAACATTTTTAGCATCATTGTCTTGTGTACAATAAACCGATTTTCCTGTATTTCGATCAATCCAATCATTACTCGCAATGCCGTGTAATGCAGGCACACTGCCGGTATATATGCAGGTATGACCCGGGCCAGTATAAGATGGTAAATAATTAATAAAAGTATTTACACATTCATTGCCATTTTTTAATAAACGATTAAAACCCTTTTGAGAATACTTTTTATTGAATCGTATCAAATAATCTGGGCGCATTTGATCCAAAACAACCCCTACTACTAATTTTGGCTTTACGATGTTTTTAGCTTTTTGAGCAGATAATTGGATCGAGATCAAGGTCAGTAAAATGAATAGATAACGCATATGTTAATAATTGATTTGCAAAAATGATGTAGAAAGCAACAAAAAACCATTTTATTTTGATTAATTTTGCGAAATCTAAAAAAAACTTAATTAAAATATAACATGGCAGATTTATTTGAAAAGTTCGCAAAAAACAGAGGTTCACTGGGTCAATATCAAGATAAAGCACATGGCTATTTTTCATTTCCGAAATTAGAAGGTCAAATTGCTAACAAAATGATTTTTCAAGGGAAAGAACGTGTCATTTGGAGTTTAAATAATTATTTAGGTCTAGCAAATCATCCAGAAGTTAGAAAAGCAGATGCAGATGCTGCTGCTAATTATGGACTAGCCTATCCAATGGGTGCTCGTATGATGAGTGGTAACAGTACCTATCACGAACAATTAGAAAATGAATTGGCGGCTTTTGTATCAAAACCTGATGCATTTTTATTAAATTTTGGGTATCAAGGTTGTGCATCTATCGTAGATGCATTGTGTGGCAGAAGAGATGTAATTGTTTATGACGCTGAAAGTCATGCATGTATTATAGATGGTTTAAGAATGACAACTGCACATCGTTATGTGTTTAAACACAATGACATGGAAGATTTCGAAAAACAAATGACTCGTGCCACTAAAATGATTGCCGAAACTGGTGGTGGAATTTTAGTAATCACAGAAGGTGTTTTTGGAATGGCTGGTGATCAAGGAAGATTAAAAGAAATTTGTGATTTTAAATCTAAATTTGATTTTAGATTGATGGTTGATGATGCCCATGGATTTGGAACAATGGGTGAAACAGGGGCTGGTGTTGGTGAGCTACAAGGTTGCCAAGATGGAATCGACATCTATTTCTCAACATTTGCAAAAAGTATGGCTAGCATTGGTGCTTTTGTTGCCGGTGAAAAAGACATTATCAACTATTTGAGATATAATTTGCGTTCTCAAATTTATGCGAAAACATTGCCAATGCCTATTGTTATTGGAAATTTAAAACGTTTAGAATTATTGAGAAGCCAACCTCAATTAAAAGCTAAATTGTGGGAAAATGCTTTGTCACTACAAAGTAAATTAAAAGAAGCAGGTTTCGATATTGGAAATACAAATTCTCCTGTAACTCCAGTTTACATGCATGGTGGCGTTATGGAAGCGGCTAACTTAACCGTTGATATGCGTGAAAACTACAATATATTTTGTTCAATTGTGGTTTACCCTGTAATTCCAAAAGGACATATTATTTTACGTTTAATCCCTTCAGCTGTTCATACAGAAGAAGATATTGTTGAAACAATTGAAGCTTTTAAAGCAGTAAAACATAAATTGGATAATAAATTATATCCAAATGAAATTCCAAATATGAGCTAATTTTTCGTTGAGAATATACGTTTCTAGCATATTATTTAATTGAAATCAAAACCATAATAAAATGAGTGTGACAATTGTCACACTTTTTTTTATCTTTTATCAAATTCAACCCCCCACATCAAATATACATTTGCAGCAGAATAATAAACATTCATGCAACAATTAGGAATTCAATCAGTCGCAATAAAAACAACAGTAGAAAATATTGCTGCTGTGAAGCGATTTTATATTGAGTTTTTAGGAGGAAAAGAAATGGTTGAAATGCCGGGAAGTTATGTAATCGAGTTGCCAGATTTGAGCATCATTGAATTATACACCGAAATCTCTGAAACGCCTGATTACTTGTTCAGCCAAAACCAAGTAGTCATAGGATATAGAATTGAAAATTTACAAGACATGTTTGAAAAAATTCAATCAGCAGGATATCCAATTTTATCTTCTATCCAGCATGCAGGAAATTGTTATTCATACTTTCATTTCATTGATCCTAATAATCAAATTAGCATGATGAATGAAGTACACAAACACACAATTATTAATTAAACAAAAACAAAAAAAACATGAAAAAAGGATTATTTATAGCTTTAGCAGCTATCACCACAGGGTTAATGTCATTTACAGCAGTTCAAATGAACAAATGGAATTATGACAATGCACATGCACGTTTAGGATTTACAGTATCACACATGACGGTATCTGATTGTGATGGATATTTTAAAGATGTTACTGCAACCATTACTTCTTCAAAAGCTGATTTAACTGATGCTGTAGCAGAAATGACAGCAAAAGTTGCTTCTGTAAGTACAGACAACGCAGGTAGAGATGGTCATTTACAAGGCGCTGATTTTTTTGACGCTGCAAAATACCCTACGATTACATTTAAAAGTACTTCATTTACAAAATCTAAAATTGCAAACGGATATGTTGTGAAAGGAAACTTAACCATGCACGGTGTAACAAAACCTGTAACTTTTGCTACTATTATCAAACAAGGGGTAAACCCAATGAGCAAAAAAAATATTGCTGGATTTAAAATCACTGGAAAAATTAATCGTAAAGATTTTGGAGTTGGAGTAGACACACCTAATGCAATCGTTGGTGATGTAGTTTCTATTGTTGCCAATGCAGAATTTATTCAAGAATAATTACTCGATATATTTTTTAAAATGCTCCTCCAAAGGGAGCATTTTTATTTTTGTAAAATTTCATCTTCTATTTTGTGGGTTTACTATATAATTTTAAAAGATTTACTCGCATTGTAAATTTTTATCTTTAATTTTAAGGTGCATTATTAATTGAGCTCCAATTATGAAAAAAATAATCCTCATTTTACTTTTCATTTGCAATGTGGTCGTGCTTTTTGCACAAAGAAAAACTACTTATAAAGTACTATCCAACACATCCAATGAAACCATTATAGATATTCAAATGGGTGATATCAATCAAAAAAATATCGCAACTCCTTATGGCGATGCTGTAAAAATTTCGATTGACAAAGGAACTGCCATGTTAGAAAAAGGATATCCAGATTTACCGAAATTGTCATTTTCGATCATTGTACCCAACAATAAAAAAAGTACCATTGCGGTTTTAGAAAATGAATTTAT
>CANGUS010000174.1 GCA_947457085.1 Bacteroidota bacterium | reverse complement strand
ACAGGCGTTATTTGGTGGGGCTGGAATAAATGTTTTGTTAGGGGCATCTTTAATCATTTGATGTAAAATACCGGTTTCTGTGGCTATAATAAATTCTTGACAAGCATCCTTTTTAGCAAATTCTAATAATTGCGTTGTGGAGCCAATAAAATCTGAAATAGCTAATACCGCTTCTTCACACTCTGGGTGAGCAATTAATTTTGCGTTCGGATGGCGAACTTTTAATTTGGTAATTTTTTCTAAAGAGAAAATTTCATGCACCATACAAGCTCCATTCCATAAAACCATGTTTCGGCCAGTTTGCTTATTGATAAAAGCACCTAAGTTTTTATCGGGTGCAAAAATAATTTTTTGATCTAATGGCAAAGATTCCACTATTTTTTGCGCATTACTGGAAGTGCAAATAATATCGCTCAATGCTTTTATACCTGCACTGCAATTGATATACGAAATCACTAAATGATCGGGATGTTGATCTTTAAACTTTTTAAATAAGGGAGGTGGACAACTATCACTCAATGAACAACCAGCATTTAAATCTGGCAAAACTACTTTTTTAGTTGGGTTTAAGATTTTTGCTGTTTCGGCCATAAAGTGTACCCCAGCAAATACAATCATTTCCGCATTGGTTTCTTGTGCTTTTCGAGCTAAGCCTAAACTATCCCCAATATAATCTGCCACATCTTGAATATCTGCATCTTGATAATAATGGGCTAATACAATGGCATTTTTTTCTTTTTTTAATTTTTCAATTTCAGCAAATAAGTCGAGTGTTGGATCAATTTCTCTTTCTGACCCATTTTTTTTTTCAATGTTATCCACGTTGTGTTTCATTGTATTTATAATATAAATCTTTTTTTTAAAAAATATCTACTGTTATTATTAAGCGTGTGAATTCGTTGATAAGTTTATCTTTTCCACGATACAAGTAATTTATATTTTACTTTATTCAATAGTAATCCACATTTTATTTGGTTTAAATCACATCTTGAATGCCCAAAATTAAAGTAAAAGAATTGGTTTTTGATTTTATTGTGGATTAAATACTTGTTGAAAATTATTTCAATGTGATTAGTGAATTAGGCGTCTATATTTCCTTTACATTTTTGCAATAATCCACAATTTTAAAAAGTGAAAAAAGGCTGGGTGTATAAACCCTCCATTGCTAACGAGTTATTCCACATTCATTTTTTGTTTTTTTGTGAATATCTATCTAAAAAGAGTGAAATCGCTTAAAAAATACTTTGAAAATAACAAATAAAACCTATATTTTTGCACCTTTCAAATAATGTTAATAATATGTCTGTAATTCAAAAAATTAGAAACAAGTATATCGGATTAGTAGTTGGAGCAATCATTGTAGCCTTGATTGGTTTTCTTGTAATGGATGCTATGCAAAGTAATGTTAGAAATGTGTTTGGTGCAGATCAAACTTTATTAGCTGACGTGAATGGAAATCGCATTGAATATAAAGATTATGAAGCTTTGCGCAGCAAGTATGAAGAGAATATGAAAGCGCGTAGTAAAGATGGAAATCTTACAGACGAAGAAAGAACGCAATTGCAAGAGCAAGTGTGGAATGATTTAGTAAATGAAACTTTAGTAAATGAAGAAATATCTAAATTAGGTATTGAATTAACAGACAAAGAATTACAAGATATGATGACGGGACCATTTGCGGATCCTATGGTTCAGCAAAATTTCAAAGATCCTAATACAGGTGTATTTGATCCGAATAAAGTGAGTCAATATATTAAGAGTTTAAATCAAGATAAAACAGGTGTTCAACGTCAACAATGGAAAGATTTTGAAGATGCATTGATTAAATCTCGTTTAAATACAAAGTTTAATGACTTGATTGCAAAAGGTATTTATATGCCTAAATTCATGTTAGATCGTATGTCTATAGAAGCCACTTCTTCAGCATCTATTAATTTTGTGAGTGTGCCTTACACGGCTATTAATGATGCGGATGTGAAAATATCAGATGAGGACATTCAAAAGTTTATGGATAAAAATGCGGAGCAAATAAAATCTCAAGAAGCAACTGCTAAAATAGATTATGTTTCATTCGATATTATTCCATCTAAAGAAGATACAGCTGCTAGCTTAGGTGTTATCAATGGCTTGGCTACTGAGTTTTCTACTACTACAGACAATGAAACTTTTTTAGCAAATAATTCAGAGGATGTAATGAAAGATATCTACTTCACTGAAGCTAATTTAGAAATGCCTGCACCTGCAGAGGTGATCAATGCAAACGTTGGTGCTATGGTCGGTCCTGTTTATTTTAATGGAGTTTATAAATTAGCGAAAGTTGTAAGTAAAAAATCTCAACCAGATAGCGTAAAAGCATCTCATATTTTAATTGCTATAACAGAACAACGCAATGAGACTGCAGCTAAAGCGAGCATTGACAGTATTGAAGCAATGATAAAAGCAGGTGCACCATTTGATCAAATTGCAGCTACAAGAAGTGATGATCAACAATCAGGTAAAAAAGGAGGTGACTTTGGTTATTTCAATTATGAAATGATGAGCGGTCAATTACCAGATATTGCAAAATTTGCATATGATGGTAAAACGGGTGATATGAAAGTGATTAAAACAAATTATGGTTATCATTTAGTAAAAATTACAGATCAAAAAGATTTCAAACCAGCTGCTCAAGTAGCTATTTTTAGTAAAACATTGCAAGCAGGTGAAGCTACAAGATCAGCAGCCTTTGCAAAAGCAAATGAGTTTTCATCTAAAGCGAAAGATGCTAAATCATTTGACGCAACTGCCAAAGCAATGGGTAAGGATAAACGTGTTGCTGATAACATCACGAAAATTCAACAAACGATTCAAGGTTTAGGAAGTGCAAGAGATTTAACTCGTTGGGCATTTGATAATAAAATTGGTGCTGTTTCTCCTATTTATACCTTAGATGATAAATGTGTAGTGGCTGTATTAAATAGTCGTTTAGAGAAAGGTTCAATGCCTACGATTGCTTTTGTACGTCCTCAAATTGAGAACATGTTGAAGAAAGAAAAGAAAGGTAAATTAATTGCTGATAAATACAAAGGACAAGCATTAGAAGCAATAGCAACTGCTGCTGCAACTACTGTTAAAACAGCAGATACTGTATTGATGTTAGGCGGTGGAAACCAAGAAATTGGTATGGAGCCAAAAGTTATTGGTGCTTCTTTTAATAAAGCCAATGTAAATAAAGTATCTACTGGAATTCCTGGTGAACAAGGTGTGTTCTTTATAACAGTAAAAAATATGGTAGAAGGGACTAAATCACAAGGCCCTGTAAACCCTATGCAAGCAAGACAAATGGAAATGCAAATTTCTCAACAAGCACCTCAATTCATTCAATATATTTTGAAAAAGAAAGCGAAAATTGAAGACAATCGTTCTAACTTCTTTTAATAAATAGTAAAGTAAGCTTTAAATTGGGTTGACGAAAGTCAGCCCTTTTTTTTGCTTGCCTGATATTCAAAAGAGGGTTTTGTTTATCTTTGTTTATTATGAAAGAGATAGCCATTGTATTTGTTGGTGGAGGTTTGGGTAGTGCTCTCCGTTTTGGTGTTGGAAAATTATTGATATCCTCGACGAGTAAATTTCCTACGGCTACATTTTTAGTAAACATGATGGGTTGCTTATTGATTGGTTTATTAATCGCTTTTTTTTCGAAGTCAGAAAACAATTTTTATAAACTTTTATTAGTGACTGGTTTTTGTGGAGGATTCACTACGTTTTCTACCTTTAGCAATGAAACCATTTTATTACTTAAAAATAATCAAATCACACTTGCGGTTATTTACATCCTTTCCAGTTTGATTGTCGGTTTATTGGCTACTTTTTTGGGTTATCTTTTAATGCATAAATTTTTATAAAAATGAGTAAAAATCATCCATGGCACGACATTTCTATTGGAGAAGAATCGCCTCAAATAGTACAAGCCATTATTGAAATTTCAAGAGGTAGCAAAGCGAAATATGAAGTGGATAAAGAAAGTGGTTTATTGAAATTAGACCGTGTTTTACATGCTGCTTTTTATTATCCAATCAATTACGGATTTATACCTAAAACATTTGCTGGTGACAATGATCCTTTAGATATTTTAGTTTTATCACAAATAGACTTTGAGCCTTTGAGTATTGTATCGGCCAAAGTAATTGGTGTCATGCGAATGATAGATAAAGGGATAGATGATAAAATTATAGCTGTTTGTCAAAATGATATCAGTGTGAGCCATATAAACTCATTGGAAGAATTGCCCCCTCATTTAATGAGTGAAATCAAACACTTTTTTGAGCAATACAAGAAGCTAGAACAGACCACAGTGAAGGTGGATGAGTTTTATGGCAAGGAGAAGGCTTATGAAATTATCAATGAAAGCATTATTGAGTATAAAAATAAGTTTAAATAATTGATTATCAATTATTTATTCATTAATTTAAATTTAATAAAACTATTTATTCCGTTTTATTTTTTCTTCTTTTTAAGCAAACGTTTACTCTTTTCTTTGGTTATTTTTAAGTT
>CANGUS010000173.1 GCA_947457085.1 Bacteroidota bacterium | reverse complement strand
AGATAATCGTCTAGTTTTTCTAAATTGTCAAGCGTGTTGTTTTTAGAATATTTTAAAAGAAAACCTATTGAAAGCGTGTCCAATTGATTGTTTGTAAGTTTAGAAACAACATCTAAGCTTTCATCTAAAACAATTTGCTTTAAATTTTTCTCAGTCACTGCTGCACGGTCAACTAAAATATCAACTAGAACGTCTGCCAAATCTTTATCTCCACTTTTTGCATATTCCTTTTGAGCAGTAAAAAGAGCATATTGCATTGCTGGGTTTTCCATGTTTTGAACAGCGTCTGGATTTCTATTTTGAAGCTCTCCTAGAAATTTTTCTACTAATTCGTCAACTCTTTCTCGTGCTGTATTTGCAGCATTTTCAGAAAGTTCAAGAAAATTTGATTTGAAAATATCGAATGCAATTTCCCTTACGTCAGAATATGAAAGACCTTGATGAATTGTTATAACTTGTCCTTGAAGATTAGTCGAGCCTTCAGCTCCTTCTTGTTTTAGGTTTTTATCATTTATCATTTTCCAATATTTATATCATGTCCAGATTGATAGTTTGTTGAACCTTTACCGCCTTTTTGTTTCATATTAATTCCACCTTTGTCTCCACCACCAAATTTAGTTTGTGCAATTAATGCTCCAATGAGTCCTAATGTTGTAACAATAGGTTCCCAACCCGGATTAACCATTAACCAAATAAGGGAACCTAATATTCCTGCTATATTTATTATTATCAGTATCATTTTTGTCGTCATGTTTTTTTTAAGGTTACGGCTAATCGGGTCAGGCCGGGGAATTTCACCTCAACCTTCCCACAGAACCGTGCTTGATAGTCTTTCATCACACGGCTCTTCCTATTCACATCACTAAAGTATATAAACTTTACGGTTGAACCAATTTCCAGTGTGCGAAAAGTGTCGGAGCCTCCTTATACTTTCGCTTTAACCATTTGACTGAGTCCATTACGTATAACCCCTTTTCCCATTTAACCCATTTCAACAATCTTGCGTTAATCTGATTCCAAATATAGCGGGTGTGATTTACCGAAAACTTGCAGTAATAGTTGATGATACCCTGAGTAATTGGGTTCAACCTCCTTGCAATCTCCTCGATAGGTCGCCGCTTCTTATAGATGTTCATTTCCCTGAATCTGGACAATAACCTGCTCTGGGATTTCCGACTGATGAAGATGCTGGGCATAAGTATTCCTCGTCCTTTGATAACACACTATTAAGGACGAATTGAAAAACCCAAAAAATCGTAGCCGCTCGGATATTTCCGCTCGGATTTCCCTCTTAGGTTAACAATTTTGGTCTTCTCTGGATGAAGGGTGAGTTTGCATTCCTTGAAGCGTTGCTCTATCTGCCTTAATACAAATCGAGCCTGCCTCTCTATTTTGCAATGTACAATGATGTCGTCAGCATAGCGCTCAAAAGGCTTTTCTGGATTATCCATCCATTTGTCGAATGCAACATGCAAAAAGAGATTGGCTAAAAGTGGACTTATAAATCCTCCCTGTGGGGTTCCTGTTATTCGGTCTACATAAATGCCTTCTTTCGATATAATGCCCGCATTCAATCACCTTCCAACGTAAAGTAATATCCACTTGTCTTGACAATAATGAACCAAGGCTTTCATAAGCAGTGAATGGTAGATTGTGTCGAAGAAACTTTTGATGTCTGGGTCTAATGTAAAGTCATGACCGAAACAATTTCGGTTTGACTGTTCAACGGCCTGATGACAGCTTCTGTTTGGACGATATCCAAACGGACTCGAATGAAATTGAGACTTGAGGATTCTTTCCAAATGAGTGGTTATTACTTGTTGTGCTATCCTGTCGAGCAAAGTTGGAATGTCCAGCGAGCGTGTTCCTCCTCAACTCTTAATGGTTACTTCCTTTACAGGCATCGGAAAATAAGACCCCGAGGTTAGCCGATTCCATAGTTTATACAAATGGGATGAACGATTCTTGTCCAACTCCTCCCAACTCATATTGTCTATGCCTCCATTGCCTCTGTTTACCCTTACCTTCTTATACGCCTACAATATCATTACCCTGGTAATTGGCTGTGACTTGGTTTCATGGTAATCAATCATCTCAGTTCTTGCTTGTTGATACTATAAAACCTGAATAGGCTAGTGTGATATCAATGTGTTAAACGACTAAATCTTCTTCTTTCAAAATGTATTCTATTTTATGATTTACAGTGTAATATTTAAAGCCATCCATTCAGAAACCGCCATTTCTGGCAAAGATCTGAAATTTGACTGTCAGCGGTTCGGTTTTTGTCCTACCTCTCTAGCGTTTCATTTCCATTTCTGATTTAGTCCGTTGTATTTGCCACAAATGTTAAAAGAGCAAGGAATAAAAATGCACCTGGAATGAAGAATAATGAATAAAAAATCACTTTCCAGATTAAAGACATTGTTGCTAAATCTAGGTTTACACCACAAAGATGTGTTATTATCCCGAAAATGATTATTTCGATTAGAAAACTTGCCACGGCAAATATTACTAGCATAAGTATTCGTAGCATCGGAGGCATAGGCTCCTTTTCAACGTTTTCTTTTCGTTGATCTTCTGTTTGTGATTTTATTTTTACGGGATCTTTAAGAATTCTATTTTTTGTTTTCTTTTCAAAAATCATAATATAGAATTGTGGAAGAAGTCCTAGAATGGCTACAATTAAAGCCCCTAATGCTATTAAATTTGATGTTCCCAATTGTTGATTTTTTATTTTGTATAAAGTTTTTTCTCCCTTTCCCCTCAACCTTAACCTCACAAAAAAAATATGTGTTTTGTTAAGTTGGAAATTTTACGTTTATGATAATATTGAGATTTGGGTAATATTATATAGTCAATTCTATGCAACCCTAATATCGGTGCCGGGAATAGTTTGGCAAATACTCCTGAAACTCTGATTTCGTTTATCTGGTAAAAGGTGAGGGGTCAAAAATGGAAAAGTCGAATCTGGTTTACTTCGAAAGTTGGGGCACTTACAGGTTCAATTTGTTACCATCTGGGAGAATTTACAAGTTTTTTATGCAGTGCGAGAGTTTTTAATTTTTAATAAATTTCTGATTACTAATAATTCCGTCTGTAGATTTGACCTTGACAAAATAAATTCCATTTGCGAAATTCTCAATAGGAATGTGAATTACATTATGCGGGTTTTCTATGTTGGCAATTGAATAAATCAAAGTCCCGATTTTGTCATAAATCATGCATTCATTTAAGGTGCTTTCAGAGCTTATTTTTAATTCAAATGCACCGCTCGATGGATTAGGGTGTAATTTAAATTGAAGTAATCTTAAATTAGGTGTCATGAAATTGTCCTTGGATCCATTTATATTGCCATTTTTCAGAGGCGAAACTTTGGCATTTTGATGATTTAAACCACATTTATCAATAAATGGCATACAAGGGGCAATTTGGAAAATTATACGGTTCTGATTGCCATCATAAAAATCAGATATACCGGTTATTGGATTAATTATTTGTACATTAATTCTGAACCCTGGGTAAATCGATATTTTTTGGCCAGCTTTGATTATATAATCTGAATTATGGCGCGGTGAAAAATGAGAAATCACAGAACTACTAATAACTGTGGGTGCCAGATTGGACACATTTACTTGCTGTTCTGCTTGTATAGTAATTTGATTTTTTACCTGCCAGTCATTACCTGGAAAAAATCGTCTATTTAAATTTATTATAGGCTGGCAGGCAGTAATTGGGTCATTGCCTTGAATTGAAATAACCTCTTCGTTATTTGGAGACAATTGCGGTTGTAGAACATTCCAACTCTTTCTAATTGAGCTGTATTTGTCAATAGTAGTATTATTACAGCTAGGTATATTGCCATGAGATAGAACAGCAACCACTTGTTTTGATGCAAATAACGGAGAACCAGAGGAGCCTCCTTCAGTTAAACCATTGTTCCAATTGACTTTATAACATTGCTCCGATAAAGGATTGTTAATTGTGCCAAAGGAAATTTTTTTCACATCACCGGCTGGATGATGAATTCCTGTGCCGTCAACTGGAAAGGATAAATTTGATCTTGTCCAACCACTATGGAAAACATTGTATTGCAAAGGAATATTATCACGCAGACGTATCAATGCAATGTCTGGGCAAATAGGTCCTAAACCTCCTTCTTTTATTAGAACATTCCCCCCATGTATCATCATCAAATCATTGCCATTGGTTGAAGGGTTGCAGGTAATACTTTGAAAATTAAAAAAAAATTCCCAGTTAGCATGGTCGGTACCCCCCTCTACACAATGGCCAGCTGTTAAAATAATTGGATCAAAATTCCCATTTCCACCATTAATTACAGCTCCACTACACATAGACCAATTAATGTTTCCTTCTTTATGCCAGTAAAATTTAACAACACTCCGAATCTCATTGCATAAATCATTGTACCAAGGGGAGCAAATAACATTGTTATGGCAATTTAATGCATTCAAAAAATCTTTTCTATTTTTGAAGACATGTATAAATTTTTTTATTTTTAATGTTCCTTTGGGTT
>CANGUS010000172.1 GCA_947457085.1 Bacteroidota bacterium | reverse complement strand
TGGCTAATAGAGTGAAAAACTTCTTAAATGAAAAAAATTTACTAGCTACAGAAAAAATAAATCCATCTGTTTTTTATGTAACTGAATACACAGAAAACTTTGAGAATACCTCAAAAATTTTTCATGGAAGTAAAATTCAAATTGAAGAAATTGACTTAAAATAATGAAATTGATTTAATGATTGTTTTCATTGTCAAAATACCCTTTAGATTTCATTTTAGCAGAAAAGAAATTTAAAAACAAAACCACAAACGTGAAGAAAAATAACGCTTGAATGCTCACCAATATTTTTGCAAACGTAGTTACAGGATAGTAGTCGCCAAAGCCAATCGAACTAGAAGTTACAATGCTAAAATAAATTGGATCATACCATGTTATGAAAGCAATATTCATGTTATTTCCACAAGAATAAAGCACTCCAAATGCAACTATGATTTCGATGTAGTTAAAAAATAATAACAACATCGAACGGTTATATGAACGAGGTTTCGAAAGCATATCAGAAGCAAAGATGAGTGTAGGTATATATAAAATCGTTTCAGCCAAAAAATAAACGATCAGCGCAATCAATACTGTTATGTGTTGCCATTGATTTAACAATACAAAAAATGGGAATAATAATTTTGCTAAAATATAAATATCCATCGCAAGATCTTGCCACTCAAACTTGGTTTTATAAAGTATATATTTAATATAAACACCCGGGAAAATAAATTGAGAAATGGATAAAAAAAGGCGGATCATTTTTTCAATGCCATTATCGTCTTGATGATCATTGTTCCATATAGATTGAATATTCAAAATTCGTTTTTGAATTGGATCTACCCTAGGCTTGTCTTTAATAGATACTTTTCCTAAAAGCAATTTCTTAAAAAATTGTTTCATAACTCAAAGATATTGAATAAAATTCTTATTCATATTTTTACAGTTTCATTGCACTGAATATCTGACGAAAAGAACTAAAAATAAATATTGATCAATAAAAATATTTAAATCATTAAGAGGCATTCATTTGCATCTTACTCAGTTTTACATAAAACCCATTTTCAATTTCTAGTAATTCTTGGTGTGTTCCTTCTTCAACAATTACCCCTTGATGTAAAACTACAATTTTATTGGCTTCTTTAATTGTGCTCAAGCGATGTGCGATGACAATACTGGTTCGTCCTAGCATTAATTTATCCAATGCATCTTGTACTAATCCTTCACTTTCACTATCCAAACTACTGGTTGCTTCATCTAAAATTAAAATGGCAGGATTTTTTAAAACGGCTCTTGCAATCGCTATTCGCTGGCGTTGACCACCACTTAATTGAATGCCACGCTCGCCCACCAATGTATTCCATTTTTCAGGAAATGTATTGATAAAATCAAAGGCATTGGCTTTTTTTGCAGCTTCTTCAATTTCTTGTTGTGTAGCACCCACTTTCCCGTATGCGATGTTTTCAGCAATCGTCCCTGCAAACAAAATTACTTCTTGTGGTACATACGCAATTTGTTGACGAAGCAAGGTTAAATCTATCTCATTTATATTTTGTCCATCAAATAAAATTTGTCCTTTGATCGGATTATAAAAACGAAGAATCAAATTAGCTATGGTACTTTTTCCACTTCCACTACTTCCAACCAATGCAATGGTATCTCCTGCGTTAGCAGTGAAGGATATATCTTTTAATACCTTAAAATTTTCACGACTTGGATAACTAAAATTAATTTGTTGTAATTCTATTTTTCCGTGGGGTTGAATCGCTGTTTTATTTTGTGCTAATACATTTTCTATATCTTCATCAATAATTTCAAACACCCTATCCGTTGCACCTAATGCCCTTTGTATACTAGCAATTTGCTCTGGCAAACCACCCAAACTTCCACTTACAAATAAAGCCAACATCATAAATTTTCCAAACTCTTCCCCAGAAATAATTCCTTGTGCATTTAATTGAAGCATTTTGTATAACATAAAAAAAATGGCTCCAAAAATACAAGTAATCACAAAGGCAAAAAAAGCACCTCTAAATGTACCATACAATAAGCCAAAGCGCTTAATATCACTTGTTTGCTTTTCATATCGATTGATTTCATAAGCCTCATTTGTAAAAGATTTTACATTGGTAATTCCGGTAATACTTTCACTTACAATTACATTTGCATCCGCAATTTTATCTTGAAATTGTTTACTATAATTTCTAATTTTTCGAGCAAATAAAATGGCCAAAATACTCAGTGGTGGGATAATTATTAAAAACCATTTTGATACTGCAAAATTGGTACTGGTCATAATAATAATTAAGCCGCCAATACCAACAATGCTTTGACGAATAACTTCAGCAATATTCATCGTAAATGCTTCAGAAATAACATTTAAGTCAGTAGCTAAACGACTGCTTAATTCCCCTGATTGATTTTTGCTAAAAAATGACATGGGTTTTTTTATCAATCGTTCAAAAGCTTTATTTCGTAGGGATTCTAATAAAGATTCGGTTACTCTTGTAAACATAAAAACTCTACCGAAGCTAAAGAATCCTTGCACTACCAAAATGAGCAAAAGTGTTAAACCAATGTTGTCTAATTTTTTTAAATTTTCAATCATTTGAGTTTTATCGGAATTACCTAACATGCCGAACATTTTTCCACTCATCATCGGAAATAACAATCCCACACCAGCCGACAACACAAGAAAAATAAGACCGATAGCAAAAGTCCATTTTTGCTTACCTAAATAATCAAATAATCGTGCGCCTTTTTTAAAATTTTCTGCATTGAGCTTTGCTTTTGGCATGTCTTGCAAATCATTTTGTTTTTTCATTCGTTCACTTCGAGCACTGGACATTTCTTTAATATTTTTTTAGAATGCAAAGATAATCGAGAGTTTTTAGTTCTTGACTTTTAATTCAATTGTAAAATAGATTATCAGTTCAAAATTTCTTTTTTATTACATTTAAGAACAAAGATATCGACAGTATTTTATAGATAATCTTGATCTACAATAATGCATTACTACCCCTCAAAAAATGTAATGCTTATTTTGAAAAAAGACATTAACTTTATCCTTTAAAATAAAAAATATGTTTCAAAAATTTGCTATTTTATTCATTTCATTTTTAGCACTTTGCAATTTATCAAATGCAGGACCAGCTTATGCATTCAGGGTTACATTTAAAGACAAAAATGGCACTTTAACATTTGCCGATTCGTTACAATATCTTTCTCCCAAAGCATTGATGCGAAGAGCCAAACAAAATATAATGTTAGACAGTTCTGACTTACCAGTAGTGAAATCATACATTGATTCGGTGGTTGTAAAATCAAATGCAGTAATGCTTCATAATGTTTCTAA
Source organism: Bacteroidota bacterium (assembly GCA_947457085.1). Taxonomy (GTDB): domain Bacteria; phylum Bacteroidota; class Bacteroidia; order Chitinophagales; family Chitinophagaceae; genus OLB11. The sequence goes on along the minus strand of CANGUS010000172.1, from coordinate 1,202 downwards.
ATGGTTTAATCAGGTTGTAGTAATTACGTACGATTCATTGAAAGGCGCAAATTGTAGCTCATTACCGATGGTAGAAAGTGTAAAATTAATTGCTCGCTACAATAATGGAATTTTCAAAAATTCTCAAATAAATGATTCTAAGTTTGATAACGAAGTGGTGAACTCTAATAAAACTACAGGCACTTCAGCTTACTATGGATTGACATTTCAGCAAGTAAATATGCTGGGGCTTGATTGCTTACACGATTTAGGCTATAGAGGTGAAGATATGGACATTGCTGTATTTGACGTAAATTTTAGATATACCGATGTATGCAATGCTTTTGATAGTTTGCGCTTACAAAACAGAATTAAAGATGTTTATAATTTTGTAAAAGACACAAATTATGTTTTTTCTCAAGCCATTAATAATGATCATGGCATGAATGTGTTAGGCTGTATGGCCAGCTTAATCCCTTCTGTAAATATCGGCACTTCACCTTATGGAAACTACTATTTATATAATACAGAAGACAACTATTCTGAACAACCAATTGAAGAAGACAATTGGCTTTCGGCAGCCGAACGCGCTGATAGCATCGGTGTATACTTAGTAAATTCTTCATTGGGATATAACAATTTTGATGCGCCTTTTACAAATACGTCTTCTTATAAATATGCTGATTTAACTGGGAGTAAAACGCTCATTGCCAAAGCGGCTAATAAATTAGTTTCCAAAGGAATCATTTTAGTACAAGCTCAGGGAAATGAAGGTGCTGCAGCTTGGCACTATATGCTCACCCCTGCTGATGCTGATAGTGCTTTTAGCGTAGGTTCTGTAGATGGTTCTGGAATTTGGGCAAGTAGTGGATATGGCCCTAATTTTTCAGGACAAATAAAACCAGATGGATGTGCACTTGGAAAAGGAACTTCATTAATTGGTGGGAATTGCTTAGTTGGTTCTTCTAATGGATCATCTTTTGCAAGCCCTATAATGTGCGGAGCTATTGCCTGTTTGTGGCAAGCATTGCCTACCAAAACCAATTGGGAAATTCGCCAGTTAGTGAAAATGTCTAGTAGTCAATATTTAAACCCTAACAATACTACCGGTTATGGAATTCCTAATTTTTGCAGTGCATATAATATTGCCCTAGGAACATCAGATATTAAACATATCGAATATCAATTTACAACATTTCCCAATCCTACTCAAGGAGAATTTA
>CANGUS010000171.1 GCA_947457085.1 Bacteroidota bacterium | reverse complement strand
GTTTGTTTTTCAGACAAAAATAATTGTACAATTATATACAAAAAAGCACTGATTTATCAGTGCATTTTTTTGCTTTTAAACATTCATTTTAATGAAATCTTTTAAAAATAAAAAATGCCGTTTCAAATGAAACGGCATTTTAATTATGATGAAAAATTACAATTATTTTTCTTCAACAATTTCAGCATCAACAATATCATCATTGGCATTGTTGTTTGCTTGAGCACCACCATCAGCAGATGCACCACCAGCTTGTTGGTCGTTCATTGCTTTGTAAAGCTCTTCGCTAGCTGCTTGCCATGCTTGGTTTAATGCTTCCAAGTTTGTATCAATGCCTGCTATATCTTTTGCTTCGTAAGAAGCTTTTAAGTTTACTAAACAAGATTCGATTACTGATTTTTTATCTTCAGGTAATTTATCGCCATAGTCTTTCAATTGTTTTTCACTATTGAAAATTTGACTATCTGCCATGTTTATTTTTTCGATTTCCTCTTTCAATTTCTTATCAGCATCTTCATTCATACGAGCATCGTTTTTCATTTTTTCGATTTCTTCTTTGCTCAAACCACTACCCGCTTCAATACGAATGTTTTGTTGTTTACCTGTGCCTTTGTCTTTTGCGCTTACTTGCAAAATTCCATTCGCATCGATATCAAAAGTTACTTCAATTTGAGGAACCCCACGTGGTGCTGGAGGAATACCATCTAAGATGAAACGGCCTAATGATTTATTTTGATTAGCCATTGGGCGCTCTCCTTGTAAAACGTTGATTTCTACACTTGGTTGGTTTTCTGCAGCAGTTGAGAATACTTCTGATTTTTTAGAAGGAATCGTCGTGTTGCTTTCGATTAATTTTGTCATCACACCTCCCATTGTTTCAATTCCTAAACTCAATGGAGTAACATCTAATAACAATACATCTTTTACATCACCGCTTAAAACACCTCCTTGAATAGCAGCACCAATCGCTACAACCTCATCAGGATTCACTGAACGGTTTGGTTTTTTACCAAAGAATTTTTCAACTACTTCTTGAATTTTAGGAATACGAGTTGAACCTCCTACTAAAATTACTTCATCTAATTCACTTGCATCAATACCAGCGTCTTTCAATGCTTTACGGCAAGGCTCTAATGTTCTTTCAACTAAGCTATCTACTAATTGTTCGAATTTAGAACGGCTTAATTTTTTCACTAAGTGTTTAGGAACATTATCAACAGCAGTGATATATGGTAAGTTAATTTCTGTTTCAGTTGAAGAAGAAAGTTCTACTTTAGCTTTTTCAGAAGCCTCTTTCAAACGTTGCCAGCTCATTGGATCTTTACGTAAGTCAATGTTTTCGTCAGCTTTAAATTCATCTGCTAACCAATCCATAATGGCATTGTCAAAATCATCTCCTCCTAAGTGTGTATCTCCGTTCGTAGATTTTACTTCAAAAACACCATCTCCTAATTCAAGTACAGAAACGTCAAACGTACCTCCACCTAAATCAAATACAACGATTTTTGAATCTTGACTTTTTTTATCTAAACCATAAGCCAAAGCAGCAGCTGTAGGCTCATTGATAATTCTTTTTACTGTTAAACCAGCAATTTCACCAGCTTCTTTTGTTGCTTGACGTTGTGCATCATTGAAGTAAGCAGGAACTGTGATAACCGCTTCAGAAACTTCATGTCCTAAAAAGTCTTCCGCTGTTTTTTTCATTTTTTGAAGCACCATAGCAGAAATTTCTTGAGGTGTATATAAACGACCATCAATATCAACACGAGGTGTATTGTTGTCTCCTTTTACTACTTTGTAAGCTCCGTGATTAATTTCACCAGTTACTTCATCGTATTTACGTCCCATGAAACGCTTAATACTCATAATTGTGTTTACAGGGTTTGTGATAGCCTGACGTTTAGCCGGATCACCTACTTTTCTTTCCCCATTTTTTAAGAATCCAACTACCGACGGCGTGGTTCTTTTCCCTTCGTCATTTGCAATAACTACTGGTTCGTTACCTTCCATTACACTCACACAAGAGTTGGTTGTACCTAGGTCAATTCCTATAATCTTTCCCATTTTATTTGTTTTTTATTTCTTACTTATTGTCAAAATTTGTGCCATCGCATTTATTTCTTTTTTTTGCGCATACATGTCATAAAAAACGAATTTTTGGCATAAATTGTATGACTATTCGTCGAAAAGCACCTTCTTACCCGTATAATTTGAGCGTATTGAATATTGTTGGACAATTTTTAGTAGTTTATTTTTCAAGACATCTTCCCTCAATTTTCTGATTTTTTTTATAAAAAACTGTATTATTGCGCAACTTAAAATAGAAAAAATGAAAAAAATATTATTTGCTTTGGCATTTATTGGAATGTTCGCTTCTTGCGGCAAAGATACTACAACAACCACTACGCCTCCATCTTCTACAGCTTTGTTGCAAAACAAATGGAATCTTATTAGCATTCAAGATATCGAATATGTAGGTGCTTCTACTTCAATTGTAGACACCGTAATTAGTTATGGCATTGCAGGAGATTATATTCAATTTAATGCAAACAACACTGCCTATTACAGAATAGCGGGCAGCGAGGATACCGTAGCTTATAACTTAATTAATAGTTCGAAATTAGCTTTTGATGGTGATACTTTTACAGTAAATACCTTATCTGCCAATGACTTAGTAATGACTTATTATGGTAGAGAAACAACCCCAACCGTGCATAATTGGGATAATGTGTTGGTACTTAAAAAATAATTTAAACGTTCAGATTAACTGATCAATTTGAGCCCGGACATTCCTACGTCCGGGCTCTTCAATTGAATCTCATTGAATGGAGCTTTGAAAGGATGCACTACCGTTCCAGAAGACGGGAACCTATTGACTTCATCTATTCATAACATCCATCCTTTTTTATTTATTCCTTCACAAACTTTCTAATAAATTCTCCTTCGGATGTTTTCACTTTTAGAAAATAAATACCGTTCGATATATTTGCGATTGAAATGCTTTGCAGATTCATATTGGATACAGTTTGAGCAATCACCAATTGCCCTACAGAATTGAATATTTCCAATTTCCCCGTAGCTGAAAATGAAGTGCTAACAGTCAAATTAGTGGAACATGGATTAGGATAAATATGAATAATTTCTTCCTTCGATACATTTTCAGTAGATAAAGGATTTTTTGATAAATATAAAATATTTACTCCTCTGTTAGCACAAGTTACATCTGATACTGCAAGCGCAATGTCATTGTTTGGAGCAATGTCCATAGCCGTCCAACCAACACCATTAGGGAAATTGATGGTTTTGCTCGATTGCAAAGTAGGCGTAGCATTATATTCTGTCAAGAACAAATTAGCGGCAGTAGAACTTCTTAAAATAGCATTTCCATTATTTAAAAACCCAACCCTGTATACCAACTCAAAAGCTGGTTTTGTAATCGAAGAAATCAAGGTGCCATTAGTAGAATATAATCTTGCATATCCATTGTTATGAAAGGCAGTAACATCTTGTAAATTTTCATTTCCACCAATCAAAATATTATTTAAAGAGTCGATGGCCATGCTGTATACCAGCTCTTTTTCATTGGATACATTATTGTAAACAACATCCCAAATTACGGCACCAGAATTGGGGTTTATTTTTGAAACAAAAACATCTCCAATATTATTGGTAACATATACTAAAGGGGCGATGTTTTCTCCTGAACAAATTAAATTGCCTGCAAAATCCATTTTCAAGAAAAGAAAGCGTTTACTCCACTTGGTGGTTGTCCATTGAATATTCCCTACTGCATCAATTTTATGAATAAATGCTTTTCTATAATAATTTCCAGCATCCATACTGTCTGTTGTGTAAGACAAATAAGTATTTGAGAACTGGTCAACTTCGGTGGCAATTGCTGTTGGCGAATAACCAGGCCAAGCAAATGAATTTGTCCATTGAACATTCAAATTACTGTCTAGACAATCCACGTGCAAAGTCCAATTTTGGTTTGCATTATTAGTAACGTATTGAATAATTAAATTTTTGTTTTTTTGTACTTTAATATTTCTTGCAAAATAATTGGTGTTCGGGTTTGAAATTATTTTTTGATTCACTTGTGTTCCATTCGCATTGTAAACCAAAATGGCACAAGCTTCGGCAATACTTGAATTCAAATTGTTTCCATAAGTAGCGAACGAATATATTTTATTATTCAACTGCTGAAAATAAGCAATCGCACTTGACGAATAATTTGGAACTTTAAGTGTATCAACCCAAAGTAAATTGCCTGTATTGCTAACTTTTGATAAAATAGACTTGCGGATTGGCTCTTTGTCTACCAACGAATACATATTTTTTTGTTCGTCAAATTGAATGTTATTTTCATTGACAATAGTCAATATTTCACCATTTGTGGTCGCTAAATATTGTTGGAAAATGGTATTGTAGTTTTGAGCCTGCAGGCTTTGCATACCGACACATAAAAGAATGAAAATGTATATTTTTTTTATCATAAAAAGAAAATTTTTAAGCCAAGACGAAATAAATCAACAATAGGT